>NZ_JBJZOJ010000064.1:0-44893 GCF_047200655.1 Streptomyces sp. MS06 | reverse complement strand
CTCGCCCTCCCCCCCCCCCCCCCCCCCCCCCCCCCCCCCCCCCCCCCCCCCCCCGCGCCGGGCCGGGAGCCGCGGTGGCATGTGGCCGAGGGCCGGCTGCCGTCCACCGCACCGGCAACCCCGGTCAGCAGTTGATCGCGTACGCCTTCCGCAGCGTCTCGTGCACCGTCCACGTCGTCCGGTCGCCCTGCCGCAGGACGGCCATGTCGCCGGGGCCGACCCGCAGCGTGGGGCCGCCCTCGACCGCGATCGTCGCCGACCCGCTGACGACCACGAACAGCTCGTCCGCCTCGGTGTCCGTCACGACACCGGGTGTGATCTGCCAGATGCCCCGGATCCGACGTCCGTCGGCCGACTCCCAGACCACCTTCCCGGTCACCTCGGGCGATCCGGAGACGATCTGTCCCGGGTCGAGCGGCTCCGGTTCGAGCTCGGCGTCGGGGATGTGCAGGGCGAAGGTCTCGGTCATGCGCCGACCGTAGCCCGCCTGCCGGTGGCCGCGCCGTCGACAGGGTGTGGGGTATCCGGCCTCCCGGCAGGACACTCCGTCACGACGGCCCGACCGTCCGAGGACGCGCCGGTGAGCGGGACGGCGCACCTGGGGTAGGGTTTACCTGCGCGATCACGCGGTCAGGCCGCGATGGCGCGCATCGGGACGTGGCGCAGCTTGGTAGCGCACTTGACTGGGGGTCAAGGGGTCGCAGGTTCAAATCCTGTCGTCCCGACTTTTTCTTTCGAAGTCGCAGGTCAGGGCCGGTTTCGGAGGTATCCAAAACCGGCCCTTGGTCATTCTTGCGGACCGGCGCCCTGCGCAGGACGTGGACCTGCACGTCTGCGTCGGCGAAACAGGTCAGTCCGGTGTGCCGGAGATCGTGGCGGCGCAGGTGCTCGTAGCCGAGCCTGGCGACCACGTCGTCCCAGCCGTCAGACTTTTCGCACGCCGTAGGCGCTGAAATCGTCCGTGCAGACGCGGCTGATCCGGGTCTTCAGCTCCGTGTCGCGGACCGACCGGGCGCTGGGGCGCGGTTCTTGGGGCGTGGCAGGTGCTCGTTCGCGATACTGACGCGAAGAAAGCCAACGCCGCCTTCAAGAAGAACTCGTTGGTCCGCCGCAGCTCGGAGTTATCTACCCGCAGCCGCTTGATCTCGGCGCCTCCTCGGACGTGACGCCGGGCGCCGGGCGCCGTCGACTTCGGGCTTGGGGACGGACGGGCCGCGACTCGATCCTCTCAGGGACTCGAGCCTCCATCAGACCCGGAGCGGTTCAGTCGTACACGAACTCGTCAGCCGTACTACCTGGTTATGGTGATGTCCACGTCGACGGGCTTCTGGTTCGGGTCCTCAGGGGACGGGACGATCTTGATGTGCGCACTTCCGAGTTGAAGCGCATGGGCACCACAGGTGAACTCACCGTCGTTCGGTGCCTTGTACCCCGGAATGACTTGCAGCACGTCCGGGTGGTCGGTGCTTATCTTCGTGTGTGCGGGGTCTTCCAGGTGCGCGAAGTAGAACTGCGCGCCGACCCCGCCGGTAGCGGTGGTGTCGTTCCGGTCAACGATGATGGGCGGCAGGACGGGACGTGTGATCTTCTCAGCTTGCGTTCCCATGACAGGCAAACCTCCGTATTGTGCGGAGACTTCAATGGATGTTTCCGGCGCTGCCGGCTCAGCCGCGATGCGACCAGCCTTGCTCGCGCTGGCAGTGGCGGGAGCGGCAACAGCTGCTGTCGATCGCCAGGTACGCATATGACCGCTGTGACCGCCATTCCAGGTTGCGGGCGCTTTCAAAACGCTGCAACTCGAACAGCGCGCGCGGGGAGGCACCTTCTGCACCCGTCACCCGCGAGCACACACGGCTACATCGGCGACGCCAACCGGATCCGAGACCTGCACAGCGCCATCACCTCCGGCTACTTCACCCTGACCAACCGCAACTCCGGGGTGAGCGCGGTGGCATGGCCGAGGAGACCCCCACCTCGGGCGGGGCGGATGCCGCGGACCGCCCTGCCCGGCGGGTCAGGCGGGTCGGAGCGTCCACTGCTCGGTCGCGGTGCCGTCGGGACCCAGCTGGACGACGTGCGCGCCCTGGGCGGTGGAGCCGTCTGCGATGTCGGCGGACTTGCCGCTGTTGAGGTTCACCAGTGTCCAGCGTCCGCCGGCGGCGGCCCGCAGGGCCCACTGCCGGTCGGGTCGTCCGGTGCAGGTCCACTGCTGGATCCGAGCCCGGTCCGCCGTCGAGGCGCCGTCGACGTCCACGCAGAGGCGCCCCCGGCCCGCCTGTCGCGCGGGAGCGCTCCACACAGAGGTCAGGCGGAGACTGCGGCGACCAGGCGCCCGAGCGCCGCGGCGATCCGGTCGAGCCCCGGGCCGGGCGGCCCGCCCGGCCGGGCCAGGTAGGTGTCGCGGCGGATCTCCACCATCAGCGCGCTCACCCGCGGCTCCCGGCGGTAGTGGTCGAGTGGCACGTACGTCCCGCCGAACGGGCTGTCCAGCCCCACGTCACCGCAGTCCGCGAACGCCTCCCGGGCCGCGGCGAGCAGCTCGGGAGGCGTGTGGAAGGGGTCCGTCCCCAGGCACACCGCGGGCCGCGGCCCCCGCCCGTGCAGCTCGTACGGCAGCGCCCGGGCCGGATAGGAGTGCACGTCGACGACGACCGCACGCCCGGCGGCGGCCAGCCGCTCCGCCACCGCCCCGCTCATCGCCCGCGCATACGGTCGGTAGTAGCGCGCCAGCAGGGGCTCCGGGTCGCTTCCCGCGGACCGCAGCTCCTCCCGGTGCGTGGTCCGGGTGTAGACGGCGCCCATCCCGACGGCCGTCATCTCCTCCCGCTCGTCCGGGAACCGCTCCGGGTCGACGACCAGCCGGGACAGCCGGTTGACGAACCGCCAGGGCGCCACCCCGGCCGCCGCGGCGGCGCGCGCGGCGATCCGGTCGGTGTGCGCGTCGGTGATGTGGTCCAGTTCCCGTTCCAGCGCCGTGTCGTCCAGCACGACGCCCGCCCGCACCGCGGGCGGTATCTCCCGCGCGGAATGCGGCACGTGCAGCAGCACCGGCGAGTGCGGCGCGCCGGGCAGCAGGACGAAGGAGGGCGTGGTCACGGGCGGCTCCCGGAGCGTTGTCAGCGGTGCGGTGCATGATCGACGGGTGGGACCGCGGACCGACCGGAATGCGGAGGCGGCCGGTTCGTCGCGCAGGCCCACGGTCTCCCGGACGCCGATGCGGAGGAGCCGACCGCACCCGGGTCCGGTGACGGCCGTGCCCCGGCCGGGTGGTGCTCGGCCGGGGCACGGTCGGGGGCCCGTCGGGCCCGGAGCGTCAGCTCAGGGAGGCCAGCGCCTCGTTCCAGGTGGCCGACGGCCGCATGACCTCGGCGGCCCTGGCCGGGTCGGGCTGGTAGTAGCCGCCGATCTCGGCGGGCTTGCCCTGTACTGCGTTGAGCTCCTCGACGATCTTCGCCTCGGCGGCGGTGAGCGTCTCGGCGAGCGGGGCGAAGGCCTTGGCCAGGTCCGCGTCCTCGGTCTGCCGGGCCAGCTCCTGCGCCCAGTACAGCGACAGGTAGAAGTGGCTGCCGCGGTTGTCGATGCCGCCGACCCGCCGGGTCGGGGACTTGTCCTCGTTGAGGAAGGTCGCCGTGGCGCGGTCGAGGGCGTCCGCGAGGACGCGCGCCCGCGTGTTGCCGGTGGCCTCGGCGTACTGCTCCAGGGACGGCACCAGGGCGAAGAACTCGCCGAGGGAGTCCCAGCGCAGGTAGTTCTCCTTGACCAGCTGCTGCACGTGCTTCGGCGCGGAGCCGCCCGCGCCGGTCTCGAACAGGCCGCCGCCCGCCATCAGCGGCACCACCGACAGCATCTTGGCGCTGGTGCCCAGCTCCAGGATCGGGAACAGGTCGGTGAGGTAGTCGCGCAGCACGTTGCCGGTGACGGAGATGGTGTTCTCGCCGCGGCGGATGCGCTCCACCGACAGCCTGGTCGCCTCCTCCGGGGACAGGACCCTGATGTCCAGGCCCTCGGTGTCGTGCTCCGGCAGGTACTGCTCGACCTTCTTGATCAGGTTGGCGTCGTGGGCGCGGCCGGCGTCCAGCCAGAACACCGCCGGGTCGCCGGTGGCGCGGGCGCGGGTGACGGCCAGCTTCACCCAGTCCTTGATCGGCGCGTCCTTGGTCTGGCAGGCGCGGAAGATGTCGCCGGCCGACACGGTCTGCTCGACGAGGGCGTTGCCGGCCTCGTCGACCAGGCGGACGGTGCCGGTGGTGGGGATCTCGAAGGTCTTGTCGTGGCTGCCGTACTCCTCGGCCTTCTGCGCCATCAGGCCGACGTTCGGCACCGAGCCCATGGTCGACGGGTCGAAGGCGCCGTTGGCCCTGCAGTCCTCGATCACGGCCTGGTAGACGCCCGCGTAGGAGGAGTCCGGGATGACCGCCAGCGCGTCGTGCTCCTGACCGTCCGCGCCCCACATGTGGCCGGAGGTGCGGATCATGGCGGGCATCGACGCGTCGATGATCACGTCGGACGGCACGTGCAGGTTGGTGATCCCCTTGTCGGAGTCGACCATCGCCAGCTCCGGGCCCTCGGCCAGCTCGGCGTCGAAGGACGCCTTGATCTCGGCACCCTCCGGCAGGCCTTCGAGGCCCTTGTAGATGCCGCCCAGGCCGTCGTTCGGGGTCAGACCCGCCGCGGCGAGCTGCGCGCCGTACCGGGCGAAGGTCTTCGGGAAGAAGGCACGCACCACGTGGCCGAAGATGATCGGGTCGGAGACCTTCATCATCGTGGCCTTCAGGTGCACGGAGAACAGCACGCCCTCCTGCTTGGCGCGGGCCACCTGAGCGGTGAGGAACTCGCGCAGCGCGGCGACCCGCAGCACCGAGGCGTCGACCACCTCGCCCCGGAGCACGGGCACCGACTCGCGCAGGACGGTCGTGGAGCCGTCGTCGCCCTTCAGCTCGATGCGCAGCGTGCCGTCCTCGGCGATCACCACGGACTTCTCGGTGGAGCGGAAGTCGTCCGCGCCCATCGTCGCCACGTCGGTCCTGGACTCGCCGGACCAGGCGCCCATGCGGTGCGGGTGGGTCTTGGCGTAGTTCTTCACCGATGCCGGGGCGCGGCGGTCGGAGTTGCCCTCGCGCAGCACCGGGTTGACCGCGGAGCCCTTGATCTTGTCGTAGCGGGCGCGGACCTCGCGCTCCTCGTCGGTCCTGGGGTCGTCCGGGTAGTCCGGCAGCGCGTAGCCCTGGCCCTGCAGCTCGGCGACGGCGGCCCTGAGCTGCGGGATGGAGGCCGAGATGTTCGGCAGCTTGATGATGTTCGCGGCGGGCGTCCTGGCCAGCTCGCCCAGCTCGGCGAGGGCGTCCGGGATGCGCTGCTCCTCGGTCAGGTACTCCGGGAACACGGCGATGATGCGTCCGGCCAGCGAGATGTCCCGGGTCTCCACCGGGACACCGGCCTGCGAGGCGTAGGCCCGGATGACCGGCAGGAAGGAATACGTCGCCAGGGCCGGGGCCTCGTCAGTGTGTGTGTAGATGATGGTCGAGTCAGTCACCGGGTGCTCCGCTCCACGTCTGCAACATTGCTCGACATCAAGATATCTCGTGAAGGGTGCCGTCACGACAGCGGCCCGGCCGTCGTCCCGACCGGGTGGCGCGGAGTCGCCCGCCGGGGCCCGTCCGTCGACGACGGCCTTCCGGCAGCTGAGCCTGCGCGCCCCGGTGAACCTGTCCCGGGTCGACCGGAGCGCGTATGGCACGGGAGTGGATCTGATCCGAGGAGCGGGGGTGGGTCGGCCGCCCGGCGACGGGATCTGCGGAAGGCAGCGGAAGGCCTACGTGACTGTGAACCGGGAAGGCGCATTGACATTGATGAGGGCACCGTCGTGGCCAGTGACTTGGTAGGTTCCCCGGGGCGCGTTCCTGGCCACCGAAAGCCGGAGACCGGTTTCTCCCACATGGGTCAGGTTGGTCGCCTGATATGGGCCAAAAGTGACTCTGCTGATGCTCCCCAGACCCTCTCCTGTAAGTGTCAACTGCTGCCCGGGGGGCCCACTCGTGGGCCGCATCGAAGATATACGCGCCGCCGCCCCCTGTACCGTGAAGTATTCAGCACTGGATGCTCTGATGTCGGCATGGACGGTGACGTGGAACTTGTTTGTCATCGCCATCGGTCCGATGAGAAGTTGGATTGTGCCTGTAACGGCGTCGACGGAAACCAGGGTAGTGCCGGTTCCCTGTCCGAGGCCGCCCAGTTCGACCAGGGTGTTCTCGGTGCTCGCATCGTTCGGCATGTCGGCGAGTTCCAGCGTCACCGGCGTTCCGATCCGGCCGCTTTCGGGGGTGAATCCGATTATGCGCATGTCCTTTCCATGCCTCCGTTCGACTCGCGTCGTGACGTGACTGGACAGAACACGAGTCTAAAACACGGTGCAGGACGCTGCAATTGGATCAGCCTGACAGCGTCAGTCCAAGACCAGGCGCCGACTCTCCGATTCGTGTTGTGACCTCTGCTCTGCGCAGCTAGCGTGGAAGAAGGGTACGTGGGCGCATCCGCTTTCCTGCGGCGTGGCACTTCCGGCGGTACAGCGCCGCTGTCCACCAGCAATTGCGAGAACCAGGGTATTTCGAGATGGTCAACAAATACATTGCAGGTATTCCGGAGCCCGTGATCGATGCCTGGAGGGACCTCGCGCAGTGGCTGCAGAACGAGCTGCCCGTAAAGATGCTGGGCACTGACCTTCCGGACTGCTCCCCGATCGACGTCGGCGACATCAATGCCTGCGACCAGTACAACTTTTCTGGTGGCACCGAGCCGGCCGCCGTCGTGTGGGAAAGCGACGGCAATGCCAGCTTCGCGTTGAGCTCGATGTCCATTACCCAGGTCGATACAGTCACGCCTGGCGCAGTCGAGGCGGGTGACGGAGCAACGGTGTACTTCCCGTTGACTTTCCACCTCCTGGAGGTCAAGGGAGATTACTCGTTCAGCCAGAACTGCAAATCCCTGGACACCTTCACAGGCAAGCCCGTCAGTAAAGCGACCGCCGACGGAAGAGGTACCTTCATACAGAGCATGAAGGACTGCCCTCTACGCTACGTTGCCCAGCTCGGAGACCGGCTCACCTTGAAAGAGGTCGTTCTCGGCGAAGGTGGGTCCACGTCGATGACTGTAACACCCCAATCGGCCGGATGGCTCGATAAGTCCTGGTTCGTGAAGCTTCTCGATTTCAGGTACTACAACGAGTCCAGAGCGGTACGTGCAGCGTTTCTGAATGGAATAAAGGTGGCAGGCTTCAGTGGCGCGCTACTGAACTTGCTCAATGATGCTCCGGGCGTGCGACAGGAGCTTCGCCATGGGTAGCTCGTCACCGTTGCAGAATCCGTTGCAGCTGGGAGAGACGCTGTACGAGGTGTCGGATTTCACTGTCGTCGGTACCCCCAAGGCCGACTTCGGCACCCCCGAGGCCAAAAAGATCGCGTACTGCAGTCGGAATGTTCTCGACTCCGATGGGTTTCGGCCCGCCGAGTCGCTTCCCCTGATGCCGCAGGACCGCATCCTGGACGCGAAGGCCGTGACGATCCCGAAAACAGCCAGGCAGAGTGTCTTCGTCCTGACCGCTGACGAGCTGCACATCATCGAGCCGCCCGGCAATGACGGCCAGGAGATCGTACGGTGGCCTGTCTGCGATCTCTCCGTCATCGTGGGCATCGATCCGCAGGTATCCGCGGACGTGTGCCTGCTGGTCATGGGAAAGGACGCGAGAGGCATCTTCCTCCGGTCGGTCGGCTGCCACTCCGGTTCGGTGCTGAGTACCACGTACCTACCCAAGACGGTTGACGGGACAGTGCTGGGTGCGCTGCTCGTCCGTCGCCAGCTCGAGGCTCATATCGTCATCTGCACCGTCCGTGACAGCTTGATCGAGATACACGATCTGGGCGCGCGCGCCGTGGGTGCGAGGCCGGTCATCGACTCCGTTACGACCGTGCCCATCGGCCGGGCCATCTCACCGGACATCGGCCTGACCACCGCCGCCCTGAAGCCTGGAACTCCCGATCAGCAAGTCGTGGTGACGCACTCGATCGACACCGACTCGAACGAAATCAAAAAGGGCTCGCTGTGCGTATCCGTACTGTCCTGGGCCGAGTCAGGAAAAGGTCCTGAGCTGCGAAAAGAAGTTGCCATGACCCACGAGACCAGCGTCAATATGGCGCCTCAGGACACTCCGAAGTACCGGGTGGCCGCGGGACGACTGTTGGGAAATGGAGCCGATCAACTCGTGGTCGGGTACAGAGCGGCGTACAGGTCGACATCGGGATGCGTAGGGTTGTTGCTCTTCGAGCTGCAGCCGCAGCCCGACGGCAGTAATAGGCTGGTCTTCCTGAGCGACTATGCTGCAGGGAACAAGGGTGCCCAACCGTTGGCTTCCATAGATTTCCGGATCGCGGTGGGGCTCTTCGGTGATCCGTTGCCCGAGGACCAACCGACGTCGGCAAGAGGAAAGGCCTGTGGGGACCTGGGTGTGCTCGTCGCCGGGGCCGGCGCCTCATTCCGGCAGTTGCTCGATGGACAGGCGTCCATCACGGCCGGCCTGGTCACCGTCGATCCGGCCCGCAAGACTTTTCCACCGCAAGAAGAACAGCCTGGCGAACCACGGTATCTGTCTGAACTGATGATTGTCGACTACCGCTCGAAGCAGGGTTTTTACGCCTTCCCGAGCGATGTAAAAGGGAAAAGCGTGATTCTCGGACCGCCCACGTACTCGCGAACATCAGGTAGCGGCCAACTGCTGGCGGTGATCCAGGCACCGCCCTACCAAGACGACCCCACTGTCACGGTGGAAAAGCCCAGCCTCACTTTTAGTGAGGGCCAATCCGGGACCAAGGGAGTGAGCGTCGTATCGAGCAATATGTGGATGTTCAGCAAAGAGTTCGGAGAGTCCATCGGAATACGTGGACAGACGCTCAGCCACAGCATCAGCGAGTCCTACGGAAACGGCTTCGACAACACTGCAGACAATTCGACCACCTTTAGCGTGCAGACGATCAGGCCGATCGCGGAAGCCGATTACCTGCTGACCTGCACGATTGTTTACGATGTCTGGACCTACCCGGTATACCGGAAAAGCGTGCAGGAGAAGCCCGACGGCTCCATGGCGGTCATCTTTCCGACCGATGTCGAGCGCCAGCAGTATCTCGTTCCCGCCTACGATCCTTCTCTGGGGTACAAGCCGCGCTCGCAGATCGGTTCTCTGTTGAGCTACGTGGACCAGGAGCTCGACGGGTACGTGGGTTCGAACCGGATTTTCGATCTGATGGGCCTCACGGTCAGCAGCGATTTTCCTGCCAGCCTCATCTTCGATGAGAATCACATGGCCAGCAAGAACATTGGAAAATCGTTCACCGTCCATAATTCCGCGACCGACAGCGCGCATTTCACCTACAGCGACAGCCTGCTGGACTACATCCCAGTGAGCTTCGGCCTGAACCTGAGCGAGGGAGAAAGCTATTCCCAATCCGATGTGGAGACGACCATGCTTTCACATTCGGCCACTATGAGCATCAGTATCTCAGGTGGCAGGGCTGCAGACCCCCAATACCTCTACGGGTTTACGCCTTACATCTATCAGCATAAAACCATGGGATGCCTCATGGTGGGGTACAAGGTGGACCTCAGGGGCAGTGCCTGGAATCGCTATTATGCCACTCCCCGGGTTGCCCTGCAGGCCCTGTGTCCCGGGACCAGCAACAAGGTGCTTGCAGGGTTCAGTCGGTCCATCTCGTTCCGCGAGTCTTCGGGCCGAAAGGGCGAGTCTTCGGACCGAAAGGTACAGGTGAGCGCGGAAGTATTCAACAACAGCACACAATCGACCAATGCCTGCGTGGAATTCTACAAAGGCTGCCCTGTGGAAAACACAGAGGGCAGCCTCGATCCTACTGGGGACTGCCTGGGAAAGGAGTGCCTTCAACTGCAGCCAACCGGGCGCGGAACGGCGTCCATGGAGATCGAACTGGCTCAGGCAGACCAAGTTGTCGTCGTTGTGTACCCCTCTACCAAATCAAATTCCCGGACGGCCTACTGGGCGATCTATCCGCCGTCGAAGTTCCAGGACTACTTCGACGCGTTGCGCGCCGAACCGGAAGGCACGGAGAAGTGAAGAAGCTCGGCACTGTCCACGCCTCAAGCACTGCGGTACTCGAGAGTGCTGGGTCACGTGACGCCACACTGGGGGAGGACGGGTCAGGACGGACGCTCATCGAATTCTCCGCGGCAGCACAGCGACAGTTCGATCAGGAACTGTGTACCACTCACGCTGCCGTACGAGCCGCTGACGGACTTCTCACTGCGGCCCCCGGGCTCCGGGCGGGGCCTGGCCTCGGGCTGGTGGTCGGCACCCATCGGGGTGACCAGCACGTGCTGGCCCGGCGCAGGATGAATCTGGGCAGTTCGCGGGGGCTTGGTGTCCGGGAGGCCACCGCACTTCGCCAGGCGGTCACACACTTTCCCGTCGGGCGAGTGACGAAGAGGGTTGCGGACTCACTGGGAGCACGGGGGCCGACTGCTGCTGTTCCCGGCGGACTTGCCTCCGCACGGGCGGTGGCCGAGGTCTGGCTGGCGTGCGGGCGTGCCACACAGGTGGTGGCGGTGGCCGCCGACGCCACTGGCGGGGTAACTGCGGACGCCACGGCGGAGCTCTGGATCGGCGCGGGTTCCTCGGTGGCGCCCGCTGCATGCCTCATCTGCGCATATGACGAACGTCAGGAGCACGGCGGAGAAGAACACTGCGGGACGTTGGTCGAGCGACTGGTCCCTTCGCTCGTCCCCACCGGTCACCGCCGTGTAGCCCTGCTGTTGGGGTCCCTTCTCGCCGACGCCGGAAGGGTGCTGTTCTCCGGGCAGCAACCCCAGGAGCCCGAGCCCTCTCTGGAAGGCGTCGTTCACCGGCTGGGGCGTCGAGGTGACATCGCCGAAGCGTTCGTTTTCACCGGCTCCACCGGGGCCCATATGACGGCTCTGGCTTTCGCCCAGGACCTTCTGTCACTGGATCGGGCCGACGTCGCCGTCGTCTGCGGAGTCGACCTCGTGGGCGGTCCCTTCTCCCAGGGCTTGAGGCTGCTCGGCTGTGAGGACCTGCCCTCGTTGTCCGGAGGAGGACACGCCCTGCTTCTCGAACGGCCAGGGCAGGAGCAGCCACACCACCCGACGCTGCGGTCGTGCGCGCTGGTCGGACCTGAGATCCCGCCCCGCCCGACCACGCCCATGGATTTGACCGGTGTCTCAGCAGGACATGGGGGAAACGGGTTCCCCGTCACGGTGGGGCTGAGTGGCGTCAGCTCCCTGGACCTCTCCCGGGCCGAACAGTTGGCCACTCACGTCTGGCCCGGTACGTCGATCAGACGCCGCACCGGCTTGCGCAGTGTCGGAGCGGACGTCCTGCTCCTCGTCTCCGCGGTCGGCTCCGAGGATCCGCCCCTCGGCATTGCCGCGGTTCATCCTCTCGGCGGCACCGGACATTGCCTGATCACGTAAAGAGCCCGAGCAGGTGGCAGCAGTCACCTCCAGTCCGACTGCGATCGTGCCTGAGCCCGCCTCTCGGCAGAACAGCGGTGAGGCCCGGACCAGAGCCGGTCCGGGCCTCACCGGCGCGCCGAGACGACGATCGACGGCTCAGGATCGCGCGGTGCTTGCAGCCGTCCATGGCGGCGGCGAGGAGGACGGTCGGCGTCGCCACCGATGTCGGCCGTCGTGGTGAGGTAGGTGTCGCGCAGCCGCTGCCACCTGCCGTCCGGTACGGCGGCCGTTGTCGTAGCGCAGCGCGTCGGCGGGCGCGGCCGGCCCGCCCGGTGTCCGTCGTGTGGCCGTTCAGTCCAGGCCGGCGACGGCAGCGTTCTTGGCTTCCTGGTTGCGCTGCTGCGGGATGGAGACCTGGCCCGGCTGGACCGTGACCGTGCGCATCGGGAACGGGATCTCGATGTTCTCCGCCCGGAAGCGGCGGTGCAGGCGCTTGACGAACTCGTGCTTGATCCGGAACTGGTCGCTGAACTCGCCGACCCCCAGGATCACCGTGAAGTTGATGCTGGAGTCGCCGAAGGTGTGGAAGCGGACCGCCGGTTCGTGCTCCGGTAGGGCGCCGGTGACGGCGGCCATCGTCTCGGCGACGACCTCCTTGGTCACCTCCTCGACGTACTCCAGATCGCTGTCGTAGGAGACGCCGACCTGCACCAGCACGGTGAGACGCTGCTCGGGACGGCTGAAGTTGGTCATGTTGGTGCTGGCGAGCTGCCCGTTGGGGATGACGACCCGGTTGTTGGACAACTGCCGCACTGTGGTCTGGCGCCAGTTGATGTCGACGACGTAGCCTTCCTCGCCGCTGCTGAGCTGGATGTAGTCACCGGGCTGCACGGTCTTCGCGGCGAGGATGTGGATGCCGGCGAAGAGGTTGGCGAGCGTGTCCTGCAGGGCGAGCGCGACGGCGAGGCCGCCGACGCCCAGGGCGGTGAGCAGGGGCGCTATGGAGATGCCGAGCGTCTGCAGCATCACCAGGAAGCCGATCGCCAGGACCAGCACCCGGGTGATGTTGACGAAGATCGAGGCCGAGCCGGCGACTCCGGAGCGGGCCTGGATGACCGAACGCACCAGCCCCGACACGACGCGTGCCGCGGTGAGGGTGACCACGAAGATGAGCAGCACCTTGAGCGTCCGGTGGACGTTGCCGTCCACCGTGTGCGTCAGCGGCAGCACCGCCGCCGCGGCCGCCGCCCCCGCTGCGATCGCCGCCCACGGCACCACGGTCCGCAGGGCGTCCACGATGACGTCGTCGCCGGTCCACGCGGTGCGCTCGGCATGCTTGGCCAGCCAGCGCAGCAGCGCGCGCGCCAGGAAGGCGGCGACCAGTCCGGCCGCCAGCGCGATGCCGGCCATCATCCAGTCGTCCAGTGTGACTGCCCGGTTCACCGGCGACCTCCCCGGAGACGGTCCGTGGTGCGGGGCGGCTCCGCCGCCGGCCCGATGCGAAGAGTCCTCACGTTTTCACCTGCTCGGTTGCGGGATGTGCGGCCCGCCGTGCGGGCGGCAGCCCGCACGGCGTGACCGCTCATCCTGCCGCATCCGGCACGCTCGTCCGAATCAGGCCGGTGCGACGGGCAAGCAGCGGACTCCCGGGTTCCGACTACCGGGGCGGGCCCTGCCGGCCCCCGTCCTCGCCGAACTCGTCCTTGATCTTCTCCTGGGCGCTGTCGACCTGGCTGCCGTACTTGCCCCGGGTCCTGTCGTCGACGGCGTCTCCGGCCTTGTCGACGGCCTTGTCCACCTGGTCCTCGTGGCCCTTCACCATCTGCTTGAGCTTGTCCATCATTCCCATCGCGGTGACTCCTCGCGGCGATCGGGTGCACTGCATGTCCTCTTCAGGTAACCCGTCATCGGCGTTTCGATCCCCTCCGGGTAGCCCGAACGGATGGCCGGTCCCCGCGGCCGCCCGCAGGAGGCGGCGGCCGTCCGCTGCCGGGTCCGCCGGTCGGCGACCACGGCGCCGGCGCGCGTCCGCCGGTGGTCGGCGGCCGGCAGCCACCTGCTAGTCGAACGAGCCGTGCCGTCCGGCGCCCGCCGCGAACCGGGCGGCGCCGTCCAGGCCCTCGGCGAGCACACCGGCTCCGTGGCGGTGCTCCAGCCGCAGTGCGGTCTCCTCCGGCAGGCCCTCCTGCGCGAGCGCGGAGGCCCGGTCGGAGCGCAGGCAGGACTGGGGGAACGCCGCGATGCCGGCGGCCAGCTCCTCCGCGGCGGACCGGGCCGTGCCGGGCGGGACCACCCGGTTGGCGAGGCCCATCTCACGGGCCTCGGCGGCGGGCACCGGCCGTCCCGTGAGGATCATGTCCAGAGCCCGGCTCGTGCCGATCAGCCGGGGCAGCCGGACGGTGCCCCCGTCGATCAGCGGTACGCCCCAGCGTCGGCAGAAGACGCCGAAGACCGCATCCTCCTCCGCTACCCGGAGATCGCACCACAGGGCCAGTTCCAGGCCCCCCGCCACGGCGTGTCCGGCGATGGCGGCGATGACCGGCTTCGACAGCCGCATCCGGGTCGGTCCCATCGGGCCGTCACCGTCCTCCGCCACCCGGTTGCCCCGCTCCCGGCCCATGGCCTTGAGGTCGGCGCCCGCACAGAAGGTGCCGCCCTCTCCCCACAGCACCGCCACCCGTGCCTCCGTGTCGGCCTCGAAACTCCGGAAGGCGGCGGCCAGCTCGGCGGCCGTGGGGCCGTCCACCGCGTTGCGGACCTCCGGTCGGGAGAGCACGACCGTGGTGACATGTCCCCGATGTTCGAGGCGCACCGGCATGATGGGGCTCCCTTCCGCCTGCGGCGGCTCGATGCCGCTCCCGGCACCGTACCCGCGAGTAGGTGGCGGGGCGGCGCCGGGTGAAGGTCCCGGGCACCGGATGCGAGGCAGGCGTCAGGCGTCAGGCGGCAGGTGCTGGGCGGCTTCGGACACCTCAGATCACCTTCCACCGCATCAGCGCCCCGAGCGTCAGCGCGCCCGGCAACAGCGGCAGCCAGACGGTGATGACGCGGTACGCCAGTACCACCGCCGTGGCCACGGCCGCCGGGGCGCCCGCCGCGACCAGGGCGACCGCCAGCGCCGCCTCGACCGAGCCGAGCCCGCCGGGTGTGGGTATCAGTGCCACGGCCGCAGTCGCCGCCAGATACGCCACCGCCATGTGCACCGGCGGCACCGGCACCCCGAGGGCCCGCCCCACCAGCACCAGCACCACCGCCTGCAGTGCGGGGAAGGCCAGGGAGCCGCCCCACAGGGCCGCCGCCCGCGCCGGACGCGCGTGCACCGAGCGGAACTCGCCCAGTGCCGTGCGTAGGAAGGAGCCGGCGGCCGCCCGCAGCGTTCGGACGCACACCAGTGCCGCCGCCGCGGCGAGCACGGCGGCACCCACGGCGAGCAGCAGCGGTCCGACCGTCCCCGTGGGCAGTAGCGGGCCGAGGCTCAGCGCACCGGGGGAGGCCAGCAGCAGCACGGCCAGCAGGGCGACCCGGCTGACGGACTCGGCGAGCAGGTACAGCGCGAGCGCGGCGGAGGACCTGGCCAGCGGCACCCCGCACCCGGCCATGAAACGCAGGTTCACCGCGCCCGCACCCAGCCCGCCGGGCAGCACGTGGTTGGCGGCACCGGCCGCGAACTGGGTGGCGAGCAACCTGAGGAGGGGCAGCCGTTCGAGGACCGCGCCCTGCCGGGTGCACGCCGCGGCCACCCAGGTCAGGCAGGTGGCCGCGGCCGCGGCGACCAGCCACGGCCACTCGGCGGTGCGCAACCGGCCGAAGCCGTCGGCGAGGACGGGCCAGTGCCGCACGGCCACGACGGTGACGATCACGAGCGGGAGCAGGCACAGCACCTGCCGCAGGGACACACGCCGGGCAGGGGGGACCCGGCGTCCGGGGAGGGAGACGGCTGTCACGTCTCCCCAGGGTCCGGGTGGCGTGCCAACGGCGGGTTGCCGATCCGGGGACGGCACCTTACGGACGGCCATCCGCTCCTCCGTACCGGGGCCGTGTCCCCGTACGCCCCGCCCCGCCGCGCCGCTCGCCCCCGCCGCTCGCATCCGTCGCTCGCATCCGGGGCTCACCGGGCGGGCGGGCCCCGCGCCGCCGGCCGGTATGTGTCTGCGCGGGGAGAACCGGCCGGGTCGGGTCCGTCTCGGGGGTCCGGACCCGGCCCGGCCGGTGTGGGCGCCCCGACGGGAGGCGAGGGGCGGTCCGTCCCGCCGGGCCGATGCCTCCCAGTCAACGGGCCGCACGCGGGAACCGCATCTCCGGTGCACCGAACGGGGGGCCGGTGCGCGCCCCGGGGGAGGCGTGCGTGCCGTGGCGGGCGTTCCGTCGGCCGGTTTACCAGTGCGCGGGGCGGCTCAGTCCGGCGGGCAGCAGGGTGACCGCGTCCCCCCTGGCCGCGCTGAGCTGGGCCTGGGTGACGAAGAGGCTGCCGGTGAGGTCGGCACCGGAGAGGTCGGCGTCCCGCAGGTCGGCTCCGATCAGGTCGGCGTTCCGCAGGTCCGCGCCGCTGAGGTCGGCGGCGACGAGCAGTGCGCCGCGCAGGCTCGCACCCCGGAGGTCGGCGCCGGCGAGACGTGCCCCGACGAGGTCGGCCCCGCGGTGGTTCGGTCTGCGGCCGGGCACCTGCTCGCGCGCCAGGTCGCCGGCCCGCAGCAGGAGGGCGTTGACCTCGCCGCGCAGCGCGTTCACGTCCAGCGCGCGGAGCGAGTCCGAGCTGCCATGGGTGAGCGCGTCGATGCGGTGCCGAGCACGCCGCAGTTCTGGGTGCACGGGCCGGGCCGGCGCGAGAGCGAGCGCCTCGGTCACGTACCAGAGCAGTTCGTGCAGTTGCCGCATCACCGGGAAGACCGCGAACATCTCCCCGGCGGCGGTCGGCGTCGTGCGCCAGTCGGTGCCGCCGAAGGTGACCCGGGAGACCTTCTGGCCGGCGCCGAAGCAGTCGAACACGGTGCAGCCCGGATAGCCCTCGCTCCGAAGGCGGGTGTGGATGCCGCAGCGGAAGTCCTTGCGCAGGTGCCCGCACGCCTTGCCCGCGGGCTTGTCCACCGCGAAGTCGGTCGAGCGGGCGAAGGGGAGTGCGACGCAGCACAACCCGAAGCACTCGGCGCAGTCGGCCCGCAGTTCGGCATGCTCGGCGGCGGGCGGGTTCTCCTGGGTCACGGTGCTGCGCTCTCCTGATGTGCGAACGGCGGGACGGTGGGACGGCGGGCGGGTCGGGCGTGGCAGGAACCGGCCGCGACAAGACCGGCCGCGACAAGACCGGCCGCGACAGGACTGGTCTCGGCCGGTCCGCTCCACGCGGTGCGCCCTGTGCACCCTGTGCGCCGAACCTGCCGGTGCCGCCCGCTCCCGCACCGACGGCACCGGCCATCCTCCCAGACGCCGCGCGTCGGCGGAGGTCCGTCGGTGTTCCGGCCCGTGAGCCCGCCGTCCGTCGGCCCGCCGCCCCAGCGCGTCGGAGCGGCGCGGGCGTTCAGCGCGGCAGGCGGTCGAGCAGCGCCGCGAAGTCCGTACCGGGCGGCAGGGTGCCGAAGGCCAGGCCGCGGTCCCCGCCGAGTCGGGAGGCGCAGAAGGCGTCCGCCACGGCGTCCGGGGCGTGGCGGACCAGCAGCGACCCCTGCAGGACCAGGGCGGCGCGCTCCACGACGCGCCGGGCGCGCAGCGGCGCGTCCTCGGTGAGGACCAGTTCGTCCCGCAGGTCGCTCCAGGCCGCGTCCAGACGCCGGTCGGCGCCCAGTCCCGCCTCGATCTCCGTACGGAAGGCGTCGAGGGACTCGGGCTCCCGGGCCAGGGCGCGCAGCATGTCCAGCGCGTTGACGTTGCCCGAGCCCTCCCAGATGCCGTTGAGCGGGGCGTCGCGGTACAGCCGGGGCAGGCCGGACGCCTCGTCGTAGCCGTTGCCGCCCAGGCACTCGAGGGCTTCCGCGACCGCCGCGGGCTGCCGCTTGCACACCCAGTACTTCCCGACGGCGGTGGCCAGCCGCAGGAAGTTCCGTTCGTGCGCGTCGCCGTGCTGGGCGCGGTCGGCCGCGCCGGCCAGGCGCAGGGCGAGCGTGGTGGCGGCCTCGGACTCCACCGCCAGGTCGCCGAGCACGTTGCGCATCAGCGGCTGGTCGACGAGCTTCGTGCCGAACACGGCGCGGTGACGGGCATGGTGGGCGGCCTGCACGAGCGCGGCGCGGGTGCCGGAGGCGGAGCCGAGCACGCAGTCCAGGCGGGTCATGGTCACCATGTCGATGATGGTGCGCACCCCCTTGCCCTGCGGACCGACCAGCCAGGCCACCGTGTCGTCGAACTCCGGCTCGCTGCTCGCGTTGGAGCGGTTGCCGAGCTTGTCCTTGAGCCGCTGGATGCGGAACGTGTTACGGCTGCCGTCGGGCAGCACCCGCGGCACGAGGAAGCAGGAGAGCCCGCCGGGAGCCTGGGCGAGGACCAGGAAGAGGTCGTTCATCGGCGCGCTGGTGAACCACTTGTGGCCGCGCAGCCGCCAGGTACCGTCGCTCTGCTCGGTGGCGGCGGTGGTGTTGGCGCGCACGTCGGTGCCGCCCTGCTTCTCCGTCATGCCCATCCCGGCGAGCAGGCCGCGCTTGCCGGCCGGCGCGCGCAGCCCGGGATCGTAGACCCGGCTGGTCAGCAGGGGCTCGTAGACGGCGGAGAGTTCCGGCGCGTGGCGCAGCGCAGGCACCACCGCGTACGTCATGGAGACGGGGCAGCCGTGCCCCGCCTCGGCGGTGCTCCACACCATGAACCCGGCGGCACGCGCCACATGGGCGCCGACCCGGGGGTCGGCCCAGGCGCTGCCGCCGAGACCCTCGCCGATCGCCACGTCCAGCAGGGCGTGGTAGGCCGGGTGGAAGTCGACCTCGTCGACGCGGTGCCCGTAGCGGTCGTGGGTGCGCAGGACCGGTTCGCAGCGGTTCGCCTCGTCGGCCCAGCGCTGCACCTCCTCGCTGCCCGTGCGCCGCCCCAGCCGGTGCAGGTCGTCCAGGTACCAGTCGGCGCCCTCGCGGCGCACACCCTCGATCAGCACCGGGTCGTCGGCCACGTCGTGGCCGGTCAGCGGCGGGGGCTGGTTGGTCACCTCGTGGGTCACGGCCGAGGGGTGGCTGCGCGGCGCGGTGGTCGTGGTCATCGGATCTCCGTGGGTCGTCGGTCAGGCGGCGGGGTCGGGGGCGCCGGGTGCGGGGCGGTGGTGCGGGGGCCGGGCGCCGGCACACCGCAGTGCCATGGCGGTGAGTTCGGCGAGCAGCGCGTCGGTGTCCTGTCGTGCGGGGGCGCCCAGCGGATCGACCAGGACCTCGCCGACGGCCCCGGTGAGGGCCGCCGCGGTGATCCCGCCGTCCTGCTCGGGCAGCAGTCCGGCGGCCATGCCGTCCCGTACCACGTCGGCGAAGAGCGCCCGGTAGCGGCGCCGGAAGGCCAACCGTTCGGCGCCGACCGCGGGTTCGGCGGGGGCGGCGAGCAGTGCGTAGGCCAGACCGCGGTTCTCCAGGGCGCGCCGGGCGAACACCTGCACGCCCAGGCTCAGCCGTTCCACCGCGTCGCCGGGTCCGCGCAGCACCTCGCCGAGCACTTCGACCTCGTGCCCGGAGGCGCGCCGGAACACCTCGACGGCGAGTGCGCCCTTGGAGGCGAAGTGCTGGTAGACCGATCCGGCCGCGATCCCGGCGGCGTCGGCGACGGCGGTCACGGAGGCCTGCGCCCACCCCACCTCGGCGACGACGCGGGTGGCGCAGACGACGAGATGGTCCCGTGCGGCTTCCAGGCGACGGATCTCGGCGGCGGTCTTGCGGTAGGCCATAGAAGAAGTGAACCACCATTCAGAGCTTCGTGCCAGGACCGCTTCGTGCCAGGACCACGGAGTACGGCGCCGGGCCCTCCACGGGCCCGCGTGCCGCCGCTGGCGCCGCGTCCGAGGCTCCACGCGGCCGAGCGGGTCCGGCGCGTGGAGCCGCGCTGCCGCGTCGGATCCCACGGCCACCGCACGCCCCCGGGACGTCCGCCGTCCCGCCCTCACCCCTTCGGACGCGCCGGACGGGCCGACCGCGGCAGGCGGTGCGCAGGATGGGGAGCGTTGTGCCCCCGCACGGCACCGGCCCCCGCCGGTGTCCGGCGGGCGGCGTCCAGTCCGTACCGGCGTTCCCGGCTGAGGGAGGGGTATGACCGAGACCGAGTCCCATTCCGCGTCCGAGTCCGACGCGGCCGGCGGCGTCCGGCACCCGGGCCGCCGAGCCCCGGACGCCGACCGGGCCGACCTGCGGCGCGTGGGGGCGCACCCGGACCACTGGTACCCCGTGGCGCTGTCCAGGAGCGTGCGCCGGGGGAAGGTGCGCGCGGCGACCTTCGCCGGCCAGCGCATCGCGGTGTACCGCGGCCGCGGCGGCACCGTCCACGCCCTGGAGGACCGCTGCGCCCACCGGCAGGTACCGCTCAGCATGGGCGTGGTCGAGGGCGACGTACTGCGCTGCTGCTACCACGCCTGGGCCTACCGCGGCGACGGACGCATCTCGCAGATCCCCTACCTGTCCAAGGGGGACGGCCGGCCGCCGCGAGGAGTGCGCGGCTACCCGGTCCGCGAGGCGTACGGCCTGGTGTTCGTCTTCCCCGGCGATCCGGAGAAGGCCGACCGCACGGCACTGCCCGACCTGCCCGCGTTCGGCTCCCCGGACTACCGGACCATGACGTTCTCCCGGACGGTGCGCTGCCACTACTCGTTCATGCACGAGAACCTGCTCGACATGAACCACCAGTTCCTGCACCGGGGAGTGGTCGGCAGACTCCGGCCCGAACTGCTGGGATACCGGACCGCCGCGCGGTCGGTGGAGGCCGAGTACCGGTTCACCCACGCCGGCGGCAAACGCAACCGCGGGGCGAACCTGCTCGCCGGCGAGGGTCTCGGCGGCAGCGACTCCAGCGACGTGATGACCATCCGTACCGAGTACCCGTACCAGACACTCGATCTTGTCCCGCAGGACTCCGAGCGGCACTCCTTCCGCCTGTGGGCCGCCTACGTGCCCGAGGACGCCGAGCAGCGCACCTGCCGCGCCTACGGCCTGCTCATGATTGCCAAGCCCGGTGTCCCCGGCGTGCTCCCGCTGGCCTGGCCGCTGATCAGGCGCTTCACCGAGCGGGTGTTCGCCGAGGACCGGATGGCCGTGGAGGCCGAGCAGCGGGCCTGGGACGAGCAGGGCGGTGACCGGAACCACGAGGTGTTCCCCCTGATCCTGGACGTCCGCGAAGTGCTGCGCAGCAACGGAGTTCCGCTGGTGGGCCACGGCGCCGCACCGGACGGCGAACGCACGAACCATCGAGGTGACCATGCGCCTGCTTCTCGTCCACCCCAGTGCCCTGATGTACTCGGAGATCTTCCTGAGACTTGAGCCGCTCGGCCTGGAGCGCGTGGCCGGAGCGGCCCGCGCCGCGGGCCACGAGGTGAGGATCATCGACCTGCAGGTGACCGGTGTCCGCGAACTGGCCCGGGAGTTCGCCTCGTTCCGGCCCGACGCGCTCGGTGTCTCCCTGAACTACCTGGCCAACATCCCCGAGGCGATCGGGCTCGCGCACGCGGCGAAACGCTCCGACCCGCGCTGCTTCGTCTTCTTCGGCGGGCACAGCGTCTCCTTCGTCGCCGAGGACGTGCTCGAACAGGCCGAGGGAGCCGTCGACGCGGTGGTGCGCGGCGAGGGGGAGCCCGCCGTGGCCCCACTGCTGGAGGCCCTGCGGGACGGAGGCGTGGACGGCGTGCCCGGTGTGGTCACCGCGGCGGGCCGCGGTCCCGAACCGCGCATGCTGCACGGGATCGACAGCCCCCTTCCGGCCCGCGACCTGATGCGCCACCGGCGACGCTACTTCATCGGTGAACTCGACCCGTGCGCCTCCATCGAGTTCACCCGCGGCTGCCCGTGGGACTGCTCGTTCTGCTCCGCGTGGACCTTCTACGGCCGCAGCTACCGCAAGGCGTCGCCCGAGGCGGCGGCGGCGGAACTTGCGGGCATCCGCGAACCCAACGTCTTCATCGTCGACGACGTCGCGTTCATCAGGCCGGAGCACGGCCACGCCATCGCCTCCGAACTGGAGCGCCGCCGGATCCGCAAGCGCTACTACCTGGAGACCCGCAGCGACGTCCTGCTGCGCAACGAGGAGGTCTTCCAGCGCTGGACCCGGCTCGGCCTGCGGTACATGTTCCTCGGCATGGAGGCCATCGACGCCGAGGGGCTGGATCTGTTCCGCAAGCGGGTCAGCCCCGACGAGAACTTCCGCGCCCTGGAGGTGGCGCGGAAGCTAGGCATCAACGTGGCGATCAACCTGATCGTGGACCCGGCCTGGGACGAGGAACGCTTCCGCCTGGTGCGGGAGTTCGCCCTGTCGGTGCCGGAGATCGTGCACCTGACGGTGATGACGCCGTACCCGGGTACGGAGATCTGGCACACGGAGTCCCGCAGGCTCACCACCCGCGACTACCGGCTGTTCGACATCCAGCACGCCGTGGTGCCCACCACGCTGCCCCTGGACGTCTTCTACCGCGAACTGGTCCGGACCCAGGCGGTCATCAACCGCAAGCACCTGGGCCTGCGCACGGCGTTCGGCGCCCTGCGGGTGCTGGGCGGCAACCTGGCGCGGGGCCAGACCAACTTCGCGCGCATGCTGTGGCAGTTCAACCGGGTCTACAACGCGGACCGGCAGATCGCCGACCACCGCCGCCCGGTGCGGTACGAACTGCCGCTGCCGCGCCATCTGGACGTCGCCGACCGCCGCAAACTCTACGTCCACAGCCGCCCGGTCGGCAGGCGGGACGCCAGGCGGTCGGAGTAGGCGGTCCTCCGTCCCCGACCCTCCGTCCCCGACCCTCCGTCCCCGGCCCTCCGTCCCCGGCCCCCCGTCCCCGGTCCGCCGCGCGTTCCCGCCGCGCGGCGGGGACCCGGCCCGGTCTCCGCTGCGCCGGTGCCCCGGGTGTGCGGCCGCGCGGGGGTCAGCGGCCGCCGGCCACCACCACCGCGTAGCCGCCCACACCGAGAAGCTCCTCGCCCGGGATCCGCTCCTCCTCCGTCAGCAACTCGACGACGCGCCCCGACTCCTCGTCGAACTCCAGGTCGACCACGGTGCCCCTGGCGGCACCCGTCTCGGTGAGCACCACCTTGCCGAGGGGATCGTGTGCCGGGTGGGCGTCCGCCTCGGGCTCCACGCCCTTCTCCTCGCGGATCAGAACCGCTTCCTCCACGGCGACCGCGTCCGGACCGAAGGACCGCACGTCCGGCCAGTGCAGCGTGCGGTGCCCGCGTCCCCTGCGCCTCAGGCGCAGCGCGGTGATGCGCGCCGGGGAGGGTGCGACCGTGCAGGAGGCGACCGTCCCCACCGTCTCCGCCGTCTCGAGGTCCATGACGTCACGGCCCTCGGCCTTCGTGAACAGCACGGTCAGTCCTCCTTCGACTCGCCGGGCAGGTGCTCGCGCAGACTCCGCGCGGCGGCGCCGAATCCGCTGATGTCGCCCGCACTGTGCCCGGCGGTGGCGTCCGGGACGAGTACCCGTTCGTCGGAGACGGTGACCGGCCCGGCCACCGGCAGCAGGACGCGCCGGTGCTCGCCGGTCTCCACCTCGTACCCCGCGACCACCGGCGTCCTCCCGGACTCGACGACCGCGTCGGTGACGGTGCCGAGCCGGGTCCCGCCGCGGGTCGTGACCGCCAGGCCCAGTACGTTCCCGCTGCCCGGCTGCGACGCGCCCGAGAGGTCGGCCGACTCGTCCTCCAGCGCGCTCTCGTCCCGCACCATCACCGCGTCCGGGCCGAGCGCGTGCACGTTCCCCCAGGGCAGGACCTGGTGCAGGGGGCCGGCCAGCAGTCCGCGGCCGGCGAGGGTGAAGAGCCGGATACTGCCCGTGGACGCGTCGAAGACGATGTCCTTCACCTGTCCCAGATCGTTCCCCGCCAGGGTGACCACCGGCTTCTTGGCGATCTCGTTGGCCCGCAGGTAGGAGGTCATGACCGCTGCCCTCCTCGCCGGGTACGGCCGCCCTGGGCGATGACCCCGCCGGACCGCCGCCGCGCCTGCAGCGACAGCAGGAGACCCGCCGCGGCCGCGACGATCACGACGGCGATGATCAGCCAGATCCACCATTCCATTCCGGCACCCCTTCCACTTCGGCACCGCTCTGCCCGCGCCCTTGCTCGTGACGGGGGTCGAGTACCCCGTTTCCGGGGCACTGCCCGGGATGCCGCGGTCCGAGGCCCGCTTCCGCACGTCGTACGGGGCCTCCCGGCGCCGGACGCGCCGCCGCTCCCGTGCCGGGAGCGCGCCGATCGGCAGGAAGGGGGCTCCGCCGGGCCATGTGACGTGGGGCAACTCGAAGCAACTCGAAGCAACTCGAGGAAAGCGGAGAAGGGGCGGCCGCCCAGGCCTGCCGCGGCGTGCCGGGACCCCGGCCGGGGCTCCGGGCGCCGTACCGCGGATCAGCCGTCGAGCATCCGCTCCAGCACCTGCCGCTGGAGGGGCAGTACCTCGCCGTGCAGCCGGCGGCCCCGGTCGGTGAGGGCGACGTACACGCCGCGCCGGTCCTCCGCGCAGACCGAGCGCACCACGAGGCCGTCCTTCTCCAGCCGGCCGAGGAGCCGGGACAGGGCGCTCTGGCTCAGGTGCACCCGACCGACGAGACTCTGCACGCGGCAGCCGTGGCCCTTCCCGGAGCCGGTGGACGCGAGGACGTCCAGTACCTCGAAGTCGCTCGCGCCGAGCCCGTGCGGATGCAGCACGCGGTCGATCTCGCACATCGTCCGCGCGTGCACGGACAGGATGTCCCGCCAGCGTTCCTCGAGCCGGGTGCCGGCCGCCTTCACTGCCATACCCGCACCGTACACCGATCACCTCGGTCGTTGACTGTGCAACTAATGCGTCGTCCCCGGGGGCGACGACCGCCTCGGGCGGGGGAGTCGACGGGGCGCGGCGGCGTTCCCGCACCGGGCCGGGGCGCCGTGCGGCGGCTTCTCCGATCCGACGGGTCGGGCCGTACGGCCGCTCCTCTCCCGCTCCTCTCCCGTCGTACCCCGCGGCGCCGGCCCAGGACGCCGTCGCGCGGCCCGTCGCAGGCCCCGTCGCCCTGCCCGTCGCACGGTCCGCGGCACGGCCCGGTACAGCCGTCGCGCCGGGGTCGCCCCCGCGCCGGGCAACCGGGGGCGGCCCCGTGCCGGGCGACCGGGGTGGCCCCGCGGAGGGCCGACGGCTCCTTCCGGCAGGACGTTCGGTACCGGACAAAGGACCTCAAGCCCCGGACAGTCCGGCTCGCCGCGCGGAAAGCTGGGAGGACGCGCTGCGAGTCAGCCGGACGGAGTGAACGGAGGGGGCGCGATGCTCAGGATTCCCAACGGCGATCGGCGGCTGACCATCCTCGAGCGGCTGAAGGACCCGGCCGCCCATTTCCCGCCGCCGCGCCACGGCGACCCGGTCGCGGACGGCGTCACCGCGGACGGCGTGGCCGCGGCGCTCGGCGTGTCCCGCAGCGTCGCCGAGACCGACCTCGCGCTGCTCGCCGGCATCGGGCTGCTGAGCGTCAGGCGCATCCGGCGCCATGCGCACTACCGTCGGGACGAGATACGGATCGACGCCGTGGCGCGCATGTTCGAGAAGGGCTGGTGACCTGCCCGGCTTCCGCACCCGGAGAGCCCGTCCCCCCAGCCCGCGCCGCGCCCCGGCGTCTCCCCCCGAGGCCACCCCCCGCGGCGTGACCGCGTCCCGGCCGGGCGCTACCCTGGTGCCCGGCCGTGATCACCCCTCGCGGTGCTTCGGAGGGGGCACCAGCAGGAGACGTACGAGAGATGACAGCCCCGGAAGCCGAGAGCCTCCGTGCCCGGCCCTCAGCCCGGCGGCAGCCCGCATGGCGCGCCCAGGCGCCCGTGGTCGCCGCCGTCGCACTCGGTGGCGGGGCGGGCGCCGCGGCCCGGTACGCGGTCTCCCTGTCCTCGTCGGTCCCCGCCGGCGGTTTCCCCTGGCCGACCTTCTGGACCAACGTCGCCGGCTGCGCGGTGATGGGCGTCTTCATGGTCCTCATCACCGAAGCCGTCGCCGCGCACCGGCTCGTCCGCCCCTTCGTCGGCACCGGCGTCCTCGGCGGCTTCACCACCTTCTCGACCTACGCCGTCGGCCTGCAGCAACTGGTCGACGGGGGCCACGCGGGCACCGCGCTGGCCTATCTCGCCGCGACCCCGCTCGCGGCGCTCCTCTCGGTGTGGGCCGCCGCCGCGGCGACCCGCCGCGTCCTGACCTGGAGGCAGCGATGACGAGGCTGACCGGCAGCGCCCTGCGTGTGACCGTGTTCGTCGGTGAGAACGACACCTGGCACCACAAGCCCCTCTACAGCGAGATCGTCCACCGCGCCCACCGGGCGGGTCTGGCCGGCGCCAGCGTCTTCCGCGGCATCGAGGGCTTCGGAGCCTCCTCCCTCATCCACACCTCGCGGCTGCTGTCCCTCAGCGAGGACCTGCCGGTCGCCGTCGTGATCGTCGACACCGAGGAACGGGTGCGGGACTTCCTGCCGCAGCTCGACGAACTGGTCTCCGAAGGACTGGTGATCCTCGACGACTGCGAGGTCATCCGCTACGTCGGCCGGGAGGGCGAGTCGGGTGGCGCGGACGGGAAGGGCGAGACGCGGTCATGAACTGGCTGTTGGTCGTCGCCGGCGGGATGGTCGGCGCCCCGCTGCGCTACCTCACCGACCGGTCGGTGCAGACCCGGCACGACTCGGTGTTCCCCTGGGGCACCTTCGCCGTCAACATCACCGGCTGCCTCCTCCTCGGTGCCCTCACCGGCGCCGCGGTCGCCGGTGCGGCGGGATCGCATCTGCGGCTGCTGCTCGGCACCGGGCTGTGCGGGGCGCTGAGCACCTACTCGACGTTCTCGTACGAGACGCTGAGGCTGACCGAGACCGGGGCGCGCTTCTACGCCGCCGTCAACCTCGTCGCGAGCATCGCCGCGGGGCTCGGCGCCGCCTTCCTCGGCGTCACCGTGGCACGCGCGGTCTGGGGCTAGCCGGTGGTGCGGAAGCCCTGTGCGGTTGCCGTGCGGAACTTTCGCGCTACCCTCCGGGCCCCTGTCGGGAGGGCCGTGAGGTGCCGGACGCGTGCCGCCGCGCGGCGGGCGCGCCGCCGCCCCGGACGACCGGCCCCGCACGGTCTGCCCTGCGCAACCGGCCCTGGGCGACCGTCCTTCGCCCGCCTGTAGTAAGACTGTGCCCGCCGCAGTCGCCTCTCCTTCAGAAGAACTGGATCACATGAGCGCCATCAGCGTCGGTCAGGCCGTCGTCCTCGGAGTCGTCGAGGGGGTGACCGAGTTCCTGCCCGTCTCCTCCACCGGCCATCTCAAGATCACCGAGGGGCTGATGGGCATTCCCGTCGACGACGACTCCGTGGTCGGGTTCTCGGCCGTCATCCAGGTCGGCGCCATCGCCGCCGTGCTGGTCTACTTCTTCAAGGACATCGTGCGGATCCTCTCCGCCTGGGTCCGCGGGCTGCGCGACAAGGAGGAGCGCTACCACCACGACTACAAGTTCGCCTGGTGGGTGATCTACGCCACGCTTCCCATCGTGGTCGTGGGGCTCGCGGCGAAGCCGCTCATCAAGGGGCCGCTGGCCTCGCTGTGGGTGGTGGCGGGCTCGCTCATCGTCGGCTCCGGCGTGATGTGGGCGGCCGACCAGATGGGCCGGCACAAGCGCGGTGAGGACGACACCTCGCTGAAGGACGCCATGCTGGTCGGCACCTCGCAGATCCTCGCGCTGCTGTTCCCCGGCTTCTCCCGCTCCGGCGCCACCATGTCCACCGCCCTCGTCCTCGACCTGGACCGGGTCGCCGCCACCCGCCTGTCGTTCTTCCTGGGCATCCCCGCCCTCACCGGCGCGGGGATCTACGAGCTCAAGGACGCCCTCGGCGCCGGGGTGGGCGCGGCCCCGCTCGTCGTCGGCACCGCCGTCTCCTTCGTCGTCGCCTACGCCTCCATCGCCTGGCTGCTGAAGTTCGTCGCCAAGCACTCCTTCAACGCCTTCGTGGTCTACCGCATCCTCGTCGGCCTGCTGCTGTTCGGCCTCCTCGGCGCCGGCGTCCTCGAAAGCTGACTCCGGCAGGGGCCCTCCAGGGGGCGTGCGGCCGTCTTCCGGGCCCGCACGTCCCCTGAGCCGTTTCCCCCGCCTCGGGCACACCCCGTACGCGGACCGGCCGGCTTGACAGTGCCGGACCGCCACCCGCACGATCGCACCGTGAACCTGTCAGACAGCCAGACAGCCGGTCCCCTGGCGCCGCGCCCCACCGCCGCGGAGGCCGTGCTCGGCCACCTCCGCGCAGCGATCGAGCGGGGCGAGTACACCGTCGGCGACAAGCTGCCCTCCGAGGCCGAGCTGTGCCGCACCCTGGAGGTCTCGCGCCCGGTCCTGCGCGAGGCGCTGCGCGCGCTGCAGACCATGGGGCTGACGGTCTCCCGCACCGGCAGGGGCACCTTCGTCGTGGCGTGCTCCGTCCAGGACCCCACCTTCGGCGACTACGCGGCCGGCGACCTGCTGGAAGCCCGCCGGCACGTCGAGGTCCCGGTCGCCGGCTACGCGGCACTGCGCCGCACCCCGGAGCACCTCGACGAGCTCTCCCGACTGCTGGACCGCATGGAGCGGGAGACGGACACGGCGGCCTGGGCGGCACTGGACACCCTCTTCCACCTCAACGTGGCCGAGGCCGCGCAGAACCCGGTGTTCCGCCGGATCATCGAGGAGATCCGCGACGCGCTGGCGCGCCAGTCGGCGTTCCTCGACGAGCGGGGCGGGCGGCGCGCGCACTCCGACCGCGAGCACCGGGCGATCCTCGCGGCGCTGGCCGACGGTTCCGAGCACGACGCGAGGAAGGCGATGAGCCACCACCTCGACCGCGTCCAGGCCGCGCTCACCGACATCGTGCGCCCCGGCCGCGCGGACGCACCCGCGGAAGGCGGGCCGCGGACATGAACGCGGACACCGCGGACCTCCGCCTGCCCGCCCCCGTCCGGAACGGCCACCCCGCCGGCGCCCCCGCCCCCGCCCCGCTCGCCCCGCACCATCCGACCGGCGCCGGCGCCGGCCCTGCGGGAGGACGGCGCCACCGAGGCGTGTCCGCCGCGCCCCGCCGGAGTGCCGTGCGCCGGACGTTACGCGGTCCCGGAGTGCGCACCCCCGCCCCGGCCGCCGCGCGTCCCGCGCCCGCGGTCCCACCCTCCCGACAGTGACCAGGCAGTGATGACCAGTACCTCTTCCGCGGCCGCACCCCCCGTCCGCGAACCCGCCCACGTCCCCGTCGCCCACGTCGTCCGCGCGGAGCTGGTCGAAGGCGTCCACCACGGTTCCGTCGTCGTCCTCGGCGCGGGCGGCGCGGTCGACTTCCACCTCGGGGACATCGAGGTGGCGTGCTACCCCCGCTCGGCGCTCAAGCCCGTCCAGGCCGTCGCCATGGTGCGGGCCGGGCTGCCGCTCGACGGGGAACTGCTGTCGCTCGCCGCCGCCAGCCACTCCGGTGAGGAGTGCCACCTGGCCGGCACCCGGCGCATCCTCGAACAGGCCGGCCTGGCCGAGGAAGCCCTGCGCAACGTCCCGGACCTGCCGTTCGGCGCGGCCGTGCGGGACGGATGGACCAGGGCGGGCCGTCCGCCCTCCCGGCTCGCCCAGAACTGCTCCGGCAAGCACGCGGCCATGCTGTACACGTGCAGGCTCAACGGCTGGTCCCTGGAGGACTACCTCGATCCTGGCCACCCGCTGCAGAAGACCATCGCCGGGACCGTCGAGGAACTGACCGGCCAGCGGGTCGCCCGCGTCACCGTCGACGGCTGCGGTGCGCCGCTGTTCTCGGTCTCCCTGCACGGCCTCGCCCGGGCGACCGCCCGGATCACCACCGCGGCCCCCGGCACGCCGGAGGCCCGGGTGGCCGACGCGATGCGCCGGTATCCCGAGACCGCCTCGGGGACGGGCCGGGACGTGGCCGGTCTGATGCGGGCCGTGCCCGGCCTGCTCGCCAAGGACGGCTTCGAGGGTGTGCAGGTCGCGGCGCTGCCC
This sequence comes from Streptomyces sp. MS06, assembly GCF_047200655.1. NCBI lineage: Bacteria > Bacillati > Actinomycetota > Actinomycetes > Kitasatosporales > Streptomycetaceae > Streptomyces > Streptomyces sp. MS06. The sequence goes on along the minus strand of NZ_JBJZOJ010000064.1, from coordinate 15,324 downwards.
GACGGCCGGGCCATCGCCGTGAAGATCGCCGACGGGGCGGACCGGGCCCGCGTGCCGGTCTCCGCGGCCGCGCTCGTCCGGGCCGGCGTCGACCCGGCCCGGCTCACCGCCTTCGCCGGCGAGCCGCTCCTGGGCGGCGGGCGCCCCGTGGGCCGTGTCCGACCGGTGCCCGCACTCGACCCCGGTACTCCACCGACCGGCGGCTGAGCCTCCCCGCGGCCCGCCGAACGCGCCCGGCACCCGGCGGAGCGGTGCCGCGGCGACCGCGTCCCCGGTCGGACGTCCGATGCACGTCCGGGCGGGCGGCAGGGGCCACCCCGCGCCGCGACCCGCCCCGGCGGCAGGGGACACCCCGCGCCGCGACCAGCCCGGGCGGCACGGTCACCCCGCGCCGCCACGGCACCGACGGACATCCAGCCCGCACGACCGCGCTCCGGACACCGCCCCGGGGCCCCGGTCGCCATTACGGGCCGAGCGCCGGTCACCGACCCGGGCCCCACCCCCAATGCCACCCGGGCCGGCTGCCGCCCGGCCCCACCTGCGCCCCTCAGCCGGTCACCACTCCGCCGATCACCCGTCAGTCGACCATGAACCAGCCGCGTACCTGCGCCTCGTGATCGACGTAGCGTTCACCGGAGACGTCGACGACGACCTTGTCGATGGTGCCTCCGGTGAACGGGAACGGCCCCTCGTAGTCGGGTGTGACCGGAGACGCGTCGTCCCGGCCCACGCAGATCCCGTCTCCGACGATGCAGAAGTTTCCGGGCTGCGTGACGATGTCGTGGCTGCCCACCGCCTGGTCGTCCACGTAGAGGGTGAGGGTGCCGACAGCGCCGGGCCTGGCCTCGTCGGTGCTGCGGCCGGCGGCCGCGAACTCGGCGGCGAGCAGGTGCTTGCCCGGTGGGATCTCCCGGTCGCCGTCAACGACCTGGAGGTCGCTTCCCACCCAGTTGTACGCGTAGTGCAGGCGGTGGTCCTTGACGTAGAGGCTGTGGCCGCCGGCCACGCCTCCGTGGGCGTAGAGCACGCCCGCCGCGTCGGTCGAGTCGACGTCCACCCCGGCGGCGATGGTGTACGACCGGCCGCTGGTGACCACCCCGGACTGCTCGGGCACCGCCGCGGAGTCGGGGTAGTAGACGTAGCGGTCGCGGTCCGGCGAGCCGTGCGGGCGGTCGGCCAGCACCTGCTCCAGTGCGGTGCGGTCGTCCAGGGGCAGGCCGTTGTAGATGCCCGCGTAGTAGTACCAGAGGGCCTTGAGGGTCTCCAGCCGGGCCGGCTCCCGTGCGGCGAGGTCGTGGCACTGGGCCCGGTCCGAGGTCAGGTCGTACAACTCCCACACGTCGTGGCTGAAGTCGCCCCAGCCGCTCAGCGGCGGGTGGACCGTGCAGGCCAGCCACCCCTCGTGGTAGAGGGAGCGCTGTCCGAGCATCGTGTAGAACTGGGTGCGCCGCCCCGGCGCCGCGGGATCGGTGAGCGAGGCGCGGAAGCTCTCGCCCTCCAGCGGTGTCTGCGGGTAGCCGTTCAGCGTCTCGGGCGGTTCGATGCCGAGCAGTTCGTAGACCGTGGGGACGACGTCCACCGCGTGGACGTACTGCTCCCGCACCTCGCCGCGGGCCTCGATTCCGGCCGGCCAGGCGACCAGGCACATGTCGGCGACGCCGCCCTCGTAGCCGGCCCAGCGCTTCCAGTACGGGAACGGCGTGTCCAGCGCCCAGGCCCAGCCGGTGTTGTAGTGGTTGTACGACGACGGGCCGCCGAGTTCGTCGATGTGCTCGAGCGACAGCGCGGTCGGCGTGTTGAGCCCGTTGAAGAAGCGCCACTCGTTGAACGTCCCGTTCGGTCCGCCCTCGCCGCTCGCGCCGTTGTCGGAGACGGCGACGATGATCGTGTTGTCGAGTTCGCCGGAGGCCTCCAGGAAGTCGATGACCCGGCCGAGCTGTTCGTCGCTGTACGAGACGTATCCGGCGAACACCTCGGCCATCCGGACGAACAGCCGCCGGTCGTCGTCGCTCAGGTCGGCCCAGGGCCGGACGCTGTCCAGCATCGGCCACAGTTGGCCGTCCGGACCGGTCACCGCGGGCTCGCCGTGCGGGTTGATCGGGGAGAGCTCGGTGTCCTCCGGCAGCAGGCCGAGTTCCTTCTGCCGGCGCAGGATTCGGGGCCGGATCGCCTCGTACCCCTCGTCGAAGACGCCCCGGTACCGGTCCGCCCACTCCTTGAAGACGTGGTGCGGGGCGTGCGCCGCGTCGAGGGAGAGGTACATGAAGAAGGGCTTCTCGGGCCGGACGGCCTTGGCGTCCCGGATGAACCGGATCGCCTGGTCCGAGAAGTCCTTGGCGATGTGGTAGCCCTGCTCGGGGGTGGCCGGCGGCGCCACCGGGTGGTTGTCGTGGATCAGATCCGGGTACCAGCAGCTCGACTCGCCGCCGAGGAAGCCGTAGAAGCGCTCGAAGCCGCGTCCCAGGGGCCAGCGCCCCTTGTACGCGGCCATGTTCGTCTCATCGCCGGGAGTCAGGTGCCATTTGCCGACGCAGTACGTGTTGTAGCCGCGCTCGCCCAGGACCTCGGAGAGGAATCCGTTCTCGAACGGGATGTGCGTGGAGATGCCGGGGAATCCGGCGCTGAACTCCGCGACCGTCGCCATCCCGTTCGACGTGGCGTTCCGGCCGGTCAGCAGGGAGGCCCTGGTCGGCGAACACAGGGCCGTCGTGTGGAAGTTCGAGTAGCGCAGGCCCATGTCGGCGATCCGCGACATCGTCGGTGTCCGCACCGGACCGCCGAAGCAGTCCATCGTCCCGTAACCGACGTCGTCCCACACGACGAACAGCACGTTCGGGGCGTTCTCGGGTGCCTCCGGTGGGAGGAAGGGCGCCCAGTCCGGTTGCGCGTCACGGATGTCCAGGGCGACTTTTCCTCTGAAGGGCTTGGCCATGGCATTCTCCTCCTCACGCCCGACGCGGCTCCCGTGCCCGGCGCAGACCGTACGTCGCCCCCACGATGGCCCGGGGCGACCGGCGGCGCCTCACCCGGTGCGGGTGACGGAAGACTCCGGCTCGGCCGACCGTCCCTCGCGATGCGCGGCGGACGGGACCCTGCGGGGGCGCGCGAGCGGCCGCGCCACGGAAGTGAGTGCGCGGGTCGGGGCGTGCGGCGTCCTCGCCGGGGAGAGCGCGCGGCCCGCCGCGGGCCCGCCCCCTCGCCGCCTCCACCCGCCGCGGGGTGGCCGACCCGCCGGGACGCGATCTCACCCGCTACGGGTGATCACCTGCCGGTGACGGCCGCGCATCCTCGGGGAGCGGGTGCGGGACGCCACCGCGCCGGTGGCGGCACGGTCCGCCGACCAGGAGAGGTCTCACCGGCGGGCCGAGTGCCCGCCGGGGGAGTGAGGAAGCGACCATGACCACGATCACGAGCAACCAGCGCCGCACGAGCGAGGGGGCGGCGGGCGGACTGGTGACGTTCGCCGCCGTCATGCTGTTCATCGCCGGAATCCTGGATCTCTTCCGGGGCATCATGGCGATCGCCGACGACAACATCTACGTCGCCACCCCCAACTACATCTTCAAGTTCGACCTGACCAGCTGGGGCTGGATCCAGCTGGTCCTCGGAGTGATCGCCATGGCGGTCAGTGCCGGCCTGTTCACGCGCGCGCTGTGGGCCCGCGTCGTCGGCATCGCCATCGCCGGACTGCTGGTGATCGCCAACTTCCTGTCGATCCCGTACTACCCCGTGTGGTCGATCGTCCTGATCGCTCTGTACGCCTTCGTCATCTGGGCGCTGAGCGTCGTGCAGCGGGAACCCTGACGGTCCGCCCTCGCCCGTGCGGCGGGAACCCCGGTCGTCCGTCCCCGGCCGTCCGACGTGAGCCCGGTGCGCGACCGGCCGTCAGTTCCCCACGCTGCCGACGTCGAAGCGCTGGCCGCGCATCGTGTCCACCACGATCGGCACGCCGTCCGGGACCTGCCCCTGGAGGCGGTCGAGCAGCCCCTGAGTCGGTGGGATGTCCCCGGGGACGCGGACGCGGACGTGCACCTGGATCGTCCGCGACGCGACGTCGACACTGGTGACGGACGCGCCCGGAGTGTCGGCCAGCCACTCCTCCGCCGCGGTCTTGGTGCGCGCGGTCCAGGTGTTGATCAGGAGGGTCAGCGCGGTGTTGGCCGCCAGCGGCACGAACACCACGACGAACAGGACGACCATGGCGGCGAAGGTGCGGCGCGCGGGCCGTCCGGCGGCCGCTTCCTCCTGCGTGTCGTAACTGAGGGCGGCGAAGACCACCATGCCGCCGAAGACCAGCGCGAACAGGTTGGACACGAAGAGGACCAGGGCGCCCAGCGCGAGCCACCCCGACAGGCGGCCCGCGCACACCCCGGTCACCACCAGGGGAGGGACGAGGGAGATGGCGATCGCGACGCCGGGCAGTACGGCGGCGACGTCCCGGCGGGCCAGCGCCACCGCGCCGGCGAAGCCGGTCGCCAGCGCCGCGATCAGGTCCATCAGCCCCGGCGACGTCCTCGACGCGATCTGGCTGTTGGAGAGCAGGTCGTAGTTCGCCGGGAGTGCCAGGGAGAACACCAACCCGACCAGGACCACCAGCGTGCACGCGGCCAGCACGACCTTGGCCGATCCGGTGCGCCGGCGTTGCACCGATCCCAGTGCGATGCCCATGATCGGCGTCGACAGCGGTGCGATGATCATGGCGCCGATCACGGTGGCCGTCGAGTCGGTGAGCACGCCGCCGGCCGCGATGACCGACGAAAGCGTCAGCATCGTCCAGAAGGCCGAGCGCTTGGACCGGGTGTCCCCGAAGGACAGGTCCAGCTCCTGTGTCAGCTCTTTGAGCGAGCGGCGCTGGGAGGCCGGGAGGACAAGGGTGCGCACTCGCAGGGGCATGTCCTCAAGTAACCACGGCCCCGGGGCCCGCGCTGCGCAGGACACGGGGGGAGCGGCCAGGTTCAGCCTCGGGGGTCGGGCGGGCGCCGTCAGGCCTCTTCGAGGGCCTCGCCGAACTCGCGCAGCATCCGACCGTGATGGCTGTGGGCGAGCTGGTGTCCGACTCCCAGGACCAGCGCCACCGGCCACTCGATGATCTCGAACGCGGCCAGTGCGCCGACGCCCGCGAGGAAGGCGAGCTGCTCCGGCGGAGGGAGTTCGACGCGTGCTCCGCACAGGCCGATCGTCACGCTGTGCCGGGCGACCGCGTGGTCGGCGGCCTCGCGTGCGGTCCTGGCGTCCCGGCCCGGGACGCGCTGCCGGAAGGAGCCGTCCAGGCGGGGGGTATCGGTCGATGCGGTCATGGCTGGCCATCCGTTCCACCGTCGGTCGCGGACCCGCCGACGGCGTGTTCCGGCGCTGTGCTCTCCCTCACCACCCTAGCCACGGCGGGTGGACGGCGCAGCGCGGCGCCGGGAGCGGCCTCCGCTTCCCGGTGCCGCCGTCGGCGGGGCCGCCCTCAGATCGCTCACGAACGCGATCCCGTCCTGCTCGCGGTAGGACTCGGCGTCCCCGGTGACGATCAGGTTGCGGACGGTCACCCCGCCGGTGTCGTGCACCTCGATGCCGCGCGTGCCGGACGCCGCGATCGTCGCACGGCCGGTCCCGTACGACTCGACGACCACGGGCTTGCCGGCGTCGCCGGCGTCCCCGGCGCCGATGCTGAAAGTCCCCGGGAAGCGGGCGCCGCCCCGCAGCCTGAGCACGTCACCGGGACGGAACCGCATCGAGTCGGCGTGGGTGAGGGTGCGCCAGGCGGTCTCCGGTGTGCGGCCGCCGGCACGGTCGTCGCCGTCCGGGCTGACGTAGAACGTCCGTCCGCCCTGCGCGTTGTCGCGCACCGGCACGTGCGGGGCGGGCATCCGGCACCCCGCCAGCAGCAGCGCCGCCGCGCACAGGGCGGCCGCGGCGCCTACGCGCGGACCCCGTGCGAGCAGGGGCCGGCCGGCGTCCCCTGCTCGCCGCTGTCGACCGGTGAGCGACGTGCATGCGTTCCGTTGGCGCGACATCTCTCCTCGCCCCTGGGACGGACCGGGCACCGAGCGGGCGCGATCCGTCGGACTCCTCGGAGCACAGCCTGCCGTCCCGGACCGCGTCCGGGCAGGTGAGCACGCGGGCGGCGGCCCGTGTCACGCCTGATCGGCGGCGTCACCGCACCCGGCGGGAGGAAGCCCGGGGCGCCGGCGCGCGGGCGCCCGGCCCGCCGCGCGCGCCCGCACGGCCGTGCGGCATGATGGCGATCATGGCTCCGCAGTTCCAGTCCGTCCTCGACCGCATCGCCGGCGAAGTCGAACGCACCCCGGGCCGCGGCCGCCCCGCGGACTACATCCCGGCACTCGCGGCCTGCGACCCCCGCCGCTTCGGCATGGCCGTGGCCGAGCCGGACGGCACCGTGTACGGCGTGGGGGACTGGCGCGAACCGTTCTCCGCCCAGTCGATCACCAAGGTCTTCACACTCGCCCTCGACCTGGCTCGCGAGGGCGACGACCTGTGGGACCACGTGGGCCGCGAACCCTCCGGCAACCCGTTCAACTCCCTGGTCCAGCTGGAGTACGAGAGCGGCATCCCGCGCAACCCGTTCATCAACGCCGGTGCCCTGGTGGTTACTGACCGCCTGCACACCCGCACCGGTGACGCGGCCGGTGAGCTGCTCGCCTTCCTGCGTGCCGAGAGCGGCAACCCCGGGCTCGGCTTCGACGAGGACGTCGCCGCCTCGGAGACCGCGCACGGCGACCGCAACGCCGCCCTCGGCCACTTCATGTCGTCGTACGGCAACATCGACAATCCGGTGCCGGAGCTGCTCGAACAGTACTTCCGCCAGTGCTCGGTCAGCGCCTCCTGCGCCGACCTGGCCCGCGCGACCGGTTTCCTGGCCCGGCACGGCATCCGCGCCGACGGCAGCCGGCTGCTGACCCGCAGCCAGGCCAAGCAGGTCAACGCGGTGATGCTGACCTGCGGCACGTACGACGCGGCCGGGGAGTTCGCCCACCGCGTCGGCCTGCCGGGCAAGAGCGGCGTCGGCGGCGGCATCATCGCCGTCGTGCCGGGCCGGTGCACGCTGTGCGTGTGGAGCCCCGGCCTGGACGAGCGCGGCAACTCGGTGGCCGGCGTGGCGGCCCTGGACCGTTTCACCACGCTGACCGGCCTGTCGGTCTTCTGATCCCCGTTCGCGGGCACCCGCGACGCCTCGTGCGGCCGCGCGGCCGGCCTCACGGGGTCCAGCCCGCCCGCATCCTGCCGCACGCGACCCGTCCCCCGTATCCCGGCCGCAACGGCCGGAGCCCGCCCGGCGGGTGCGCCCCCGGCGCCCCCGGCGCGTGCCGCCGGGGCCGCCGGCGCGTGCCGCCGGGGCCGCCGGCGGCACCCCACCCGGCGTGTGGTCGGCCCCCGGTCCTCCGGGACCGGCCGCGCTCACCCGCCGGTCACGTACGGGCCGCCGGCCGGGAAGCGGCACGTCGCCTCACGGCCACCGAAGGACACCAGGCTGAGCGAGTGTTGGCCACGGCATCCCCTGTCCCGCTGCGCCGCTGCCAGCTTCTCGGCCTGGCCGGCACCGCCTTCCTCGCGCTCGGCGGGGAGAGCGCCGGCGCGCTCCCGGTGCGCGACATCCCGGCGCCTTCCTCCGCCCGCGCCGCAGTCGGTCTGGTCGGCGCCTACTTCGGCGTCGTCCTGCTGATCGCGGCCTGGGCGTCGCTCGGCCGGCTCGTGCACGGCGCCGGCCCGCCCAGCCCGCGCGCCCTGCTGCGGGTGCTGGCCGCCTGGGCGGCCCCGCTGCTCCTGGCACCGCCGCTGTTCAGCCGCGACGTCTACAGCTACCTCGCACAGGGCGCCATGGTCGACGCCCATCTGGACGTGTACACCCACGGCCCCGCCCTGCTCGGCGGGCCGCTCGCAGAGCAGGTGGCCCCGGTGTGGCGGCACACCGCGGCCCCCTACGGCCCGGTGTTCCTGGCCGCCGCCTCCGAGCTCAGCGCGCTCACCCGCGGCGAACTGCCCGCGGGGCTGCTCGGCATGCGGCTGCTGGCCCTGCTCGGCCTGGCGCTGATGGCCGCCGTACTGCCCCCGCTCGCCCGGCGCAGCGGCGGCGAACCCTCCGCCGCGCTCTGGCTCGGCGCCCTGAACCCGCTGGTCCTGCTGCATCTGGTCGCGGGCGCCCACAACGACGCCCTGATGCTCGGCCTGCTCGGACTGGGCCTGGTCGCAGCCCTCGGCGGCCGGCCGCTGCCCGCGGCCGTCCTCGTCACGCTCGCCGCACTGGTGAAGGCACCTGCGGCACTGGGCCTGGCCGCGGTCCTCGTCCTCCAGGTCCGGTCGGGCCGCAGCCCGCTGCGAGCCGCGTTGACCACCGGAGCGACGGCCGCCGGCACCACGGTCGCCGCGACCCTGGTGGCCGGGACGGGATACGGCTGGGTACGCGCCCTGGACACCCCCGTCTCCCCGGGCAACTGGGCCCCGACCAGCCTGCTCGGCCGGGTGACCGCCGCGCTGCTCATCCGGGTCGGCAGCGATCTGGCGCCACTCGCCGTGCCCGCCTGGCACCTGGCCGGCCTGGCACTGACCGCCGCGCTCCTGCTCGGCCTGTGGCGGCGGCTGCACCTGCGGCCGGTCTACGCGCTCGGGCTCAGCCTGGCCGCGGTCGCCGCGCTCGGCCCGGCGATCCGCCCCTGGTACGCGCTGTGGGGGCTGTTCCTGATCGCCGCCGCCGCACCCAGCGCGGGGGCGCGCCACCGCGGTGCGGCCGTGGCGGGGGTGCTCGCCCTCGCCGTGCTGCCCGGCGGCGGTCCGGCCGACCGCGGGCACCTGGTGCTCGCCGTCTCCGGCGGTGCGCTCGCCCTGGTGGTGCTCTGGCAGGCGCACCAGGTGTACCGGACCCCGGTCTGGGGGCCGGCGGCGTGAGGACCGCCCACCCCCGCGCGCCGCGCACCGACCGCGGCCGCCTGCTGCTGGTCGTCGCGCTCGGCTCCGCCGTGGCCGTCTTCACCGCGACCGTGCCGCTGCTGCGCGACTGGTTCGACCTGCGCGTCTACTACGGTGCGGTCGGCAGTTGGGTCCACCACGGCGGCCGCCTCTACGACTACCGGGTGCCCGGCACCGGCTACGGCTTCACCTATCCGCCCTTCGCCGCCGTCGCCATGCTGCCGATGGCGCTGCTCCGCTGGCCGGCCGCGGTCGCCGGCGCCCTGCTGCTGGACGCCGTGGCACTGGCCGCGGTGGTGCGGGTGCTGACCGGCCGGGCCTGGCGCCGCTACGGCTGGTACGGCGGCGCCCTGACGGTGTGTCTGCTCGCCCTGTTCGAGCCGCTGCGGGACACGGTCAGCTTCGGGCAGGTCAACCTGCTCCTGCTGGCGCTCGTGCTCGCCGACGGCCGGCTGCTCGCAACCGGCCGGGGCCGCGCGGCGGGCGCGGGGATCGGCCTGGCCGCGGCGATCAAGCTGACACCCGCGCTGTTCATCGTGCTGCTGCTGCTCGCCCGCCGCTTCCGGGCCGCCGCCGTCGCCGCGGCGGTCGCGGCCGCAGCGACGGGGCTGGCCGCTGTGCTGCTCCCGGACGCGTCCCGCTTCTACTGGACGGAGGCGGTGCGGGACACCAGCCGAGTGGGCCGCCTCGACTACGTCTCCAACCAGTCCCTGCTGGGCGTCCTCGCCCGGTCGGGCGAGCCGCACCGCGCGGTGTGGGCCGTGGTGGCACTGCTGGTGCTGTGCGTGTGGGCCCGGCGGGCGCGCGGTGCCGCGGCGGCCGGTGACTGGCGGGCCGCCTTCGCCCTCACGGGAGCGGCGGCCTGCCTGGTCAGCCCGGTCACCTGGGTGCACCACCTGGTCTGGCTGCTGCCGTCCTTCGGTGTGCTGCTGCACGCCGGTCGCCCCCGGACGGCCGCGGCTCTGTACGCGGTGCTGTGCAGCAGCGTCGTGTGGCTGTGGGTCGACGACGCCTCCGGCGTGTCCGGCTTCCTCGGCGGCAACGCGTACGCCTGGGTCGCGCTCGGCCTGCTGCTGGGGCTGCCGGTCCGTCAGCTCCCCGCGTCGGAGAGCTTCCCGCGCAGTACGAGCGCCACGGCGGCGGCCCCCAGTACGGCCGTCCCGGCGATCGCGGCCGCCCCGGACCAGCCGAGTCCGTCGACCGCGTCCGCCCAGCGGCTGCGGGACGACGGCAGGGACGCGGCGACGGGCGCCCCCGCGGGCCCGGCCGGCACTGCCTGGTCGTGCGCGGGCAGCGACCCCACCGGATCGACCTTCCCGGAGGCCGCGAACCCCCAGTCCAGCAGTTCGCGGGCTTCCTCGTAGACCTCGAATCCGCCGCCCGACTGCGGGTTCATCACCGTCACCAGCAGGGTGCGGCCGTCCCGGCGTGCCGCGGCGATCAGAGTGTTGCCCGCGTTGCTGGTGTAGCCGTTCTTGACGCCGAGCAGTCCGGGGTACTTGTCCACGCCGTCGGCGCCGGTCAGCAGCCGGTTGGTGTTCTGGATGCCGAACGAGTCGCTTCCCCGGCCGGGGAAGCGGGCGGTGGCCGTGCGGCAGTACCGGGCGAAGTCCGTGTTGCGCAGCCCGGCGCGCCCGAACACGGCCAGGTCGTACGCCGAGGACACCTGACCGGGGGCGTCGTAGCCGTCGGGGGAGACCACGTGGGTGTCGAGCGCGCCCAGCGCGCGGGCCTTGGCCTGCATGTGCTTTGCCGTGGCCCGCCAGCCGCCGGCCAGGGCGGCCAGGACGTGGACGGCGTCGTTGCCGGAGTCGAGGAAGACCCCGCGCCACAGGTCGGCGACCCGGTAGGTCTGGTTCTCGACCACACCGACCAGGCTGCTGCCCGGGCCGATGCCCTCGAGTTCCGCGGGCTTGACGGTGTGCCGCAGGCCGGCGGGCAGGGTGGGCAGCACGGTGAGCGCGAACAGGGTCTTGAGGGTGCTGGCCGGGGGCAGTTCGCGGTGCGGCCGGTGGGCGGCGAGCACGTCGCCGGTGCCGGCGTCGGCGACCAGCCAGGACAGCGCGGACACGTGCGGGACCCGCGGGGCTCCGGTGCGCGGCCGCACCTGGGTGCCGGAGCCGTGGAGCAGCTGGGGGCGCGGCCGGTCGGCCGCGGGTCGGCTCGGTGCGGTGTGCGTCCTTCCGGCGGCGGACGCCGCCGCGGGGGACAGCGCCAGGACACCGGTCACGCACAGCGTGCAGCCGGACCGCACAGCCCGGGAAATCAAACCGATAGTCATATGATCAACCTAGAAACGGGTCTGCGGTACGCCGAGCCGACCCGGCCGACGGCCCGTCGTGTACACCCGGATGCCGCAGGCCCCGCGTGCGGTGCGCCTCACCGCCGGGGCGGCGCCGGCCGGATCAGGCGCAGGAAGGCGGCGTTGTCGGGGGTGGCGCGCAGCCGCTCCAGCAGCGCCTCCAGATCGGCCCGGCCGTCACCGGCCCGCAGGGCGCGGCGAAGGCCGCGCACGGCCGCCGACACCTGCGGATCGAGGAGCAGTTCCTCGCGGCGGGTGCCGGAGGCGTCGAGGTCGACCGCGGGGAACACACGACGCGCGGCGAGGGCCCGGTCGAGGCGCAACTCCATGTTGCCGGTGCTCTTCAACTCCTCGAAGAACAGGTCGTCGGCGCGGGAGCCGGTGTCGACGAGCGCGGTGGCCAGCAGGGTCAGCGAGCCGCCCTCCTCGGCCGCGCGGGCGGCCCCGAACAGCTTCTTCGGGCCGAGCAGCGCGGACGCGTCCACGCCTCCGCTGAGGGTGCGGCCGCCGCCGCTCGCCGCGTGGTTGTGGGCCCGGCACAGCCGCGTCAGGGAGTCCAGCAGGATGACGACGTCCTCGCCGCGTTCGACGAGTCGCCTGGCCCGCTCGACGACGAGTTCGGCGAGCGCGATGTGTCCGCGGGGCGACCGGTCGAAGGTGGACGCGTACACCTCGCCGCGCACCGAGCGCCGCATGTCGGTGACCTCCTCGGGGCGCTCGTCGAGCAGCAGCACCATCAGCCGGCACTCGGGGTGCCGTGCGGCGACGGCGGCCGCGAACTGCTGGAGCAGCACGGTCTTGCCGGTCTTCGGCGGTGCCACGATCAGTCCGCGCTGCCCCTTGCCCACGGGGGCGAACAGGTCGGTGAGGCGGCCGGTCAGACCCGCCGCGGGGTGGTCCAGACGGAGCCGCTCGCGCGGGTGCACCGGTGTCAGGTCGCGGAAGTGCGGTCGGTCGCGCAGCCCCTCGGGTGCGCGACCCTCCACCCGGGCCACGTCCGTGAGGCCCTGCCGGCCGCCGGCCACGCCTTCGACGAGGTCGCCGGTGCGCAGTCCGAACCGCCGGATCAGCGCCTGCGGTACCTGCGGGTCCGCGGCCGAGGGCAACAGGCCGGCGGTGCGCAGGTGCGCCTTGCCGCTGCCGCCGATGTCGAGGACCCCGGTGACGAGCCGGGGGACGGAGGGAGCTGCTGCCGGGGGATGTTCGACTGTCGTGGTCATGGGGGCGGTCCTTTCGGCGGACGGTGGGAGGGGCGGGGTTTGGGAGGGTGCGGCCGCTGTGGAGCCGACGGCGCGGGAACGCGCCTGCCCGCGGCGGGAAGGCGGCCTCCTGCGGGACTGCGATGCGTCACCGTGTGAGGAGGCAGCGGGAAACCGGGTCGCCGGCCGTCATGCGGCTGGCGCGTCGGTGGAACGAGAAGAATCCGAACACGCGATCTCGGCGGGGAGTGCCTGCGCAGACGAAACGGTGTCCGTGTCCGCGGAGCCGGTGGTCGTGCAGTCCGCAGGACGAACCGGAGCGAGATCCGCACCAACGCCCGCGACGGGGCGTGCACAGGTGCAGTCGGCAGCGTAGCACGGGTCGGGATCGCACGCGTCGGATCGCACCGGGCCGGCTGCGGGTATCGCTCGGCGTGCCGCGGGGCGGGGGTGCGGGTCCCGGCGGCCGCGCAGCCGGCACGGTGCGTGTTCCGTTGCAGCTCGTGCAACTTCCCCCGGTGCCCGCCGGTTTCATCGCGGTGGGGGTGCGGGGAGTGGCCGTGAACCGACCGGGTTCCATCGGTGCCGCTCGGCGGCCGGCGCCGCGCCGTCGCGGAATCGGTGCCGGGGCGGCGCTCCGTGCTTCACCGGTTCCCGCCACCGGAGGCGACGTCGACCCCTCCCGTCGGGCAGCGGCCGCACGTTTCACGCGCCGGCGGGCGCCCCACGCCGGCGGGCGTCTCGCACCCGCAGGCCCGCAGCGTCCGCGGGCGTTCCACGCCGGCAGGCGTCCCGTGCCCGGACGCTCCCGCTCCCGATCGGGTCCGCGTTCCGCCCGGGGCGGGGCGGGCGGGGGTCCCGGCTCAGGCCCGGCGCTTCTGCGCCTCGGCGGCGATCCGGTCGAACCGTGCACCCATGGCCGCCGCGAGCGCCTGAGCGGCCGACAGCGGACGCACCATCACCGTCATCTCGTCGACGAGTCCCTCCTCGTCGAGATGGAGGAAGTCGCAGCCGCTGATCTCCCGGTCCCCCACCCGGGCCGCGAACACGAGCGCGTGGTCGCGGCCGTCCGCCCCGGCCAGTTCCCGCTCGTAGCGGAAGTCCTCCATCACCTGCGCGACCTCCCGGAGGATCGCCGCGGTGATCGCCTTGCCCGAGTACGGCGCGAAGACGACCGGGCTGGTGAAGACGACGTCCTCGGCCAGCAGCGCCTCCACGGCGTCGAGATCGCCGGACAGCACCGCCTCACGGAACGCGCGCATCGGATCACCTCGTATTCAAATAGTTGAGTAGGTGCCGATGAGAATAATCACCTGCTGCTACGGTGTCCACATGTCGCTGAAGTACGCCGTCCTGGCGGCTCTGCTGGAGGGCGAGGCCTCCGGCTACGAGCTGTCGAAGATCTTCGACGTCTCCCTCGCCAACTTCTGGCCGGCCACCCCGCAGCAGCTCTACCGCGAACTGGAGCGCCTGGCACGGCAAGGGCTGATCGAGGCGCGCGTCGTCCAGCAGCAACGGCGTCCGAACAAGCGGATGTTCACCCTCACCGAGGCGGGCCGGGCCGAGCTGCGCGGGTTCGCCGCCGAGCCGCCCCGGCGGCCGGCCGCGCTCCGCGACGAGCTCCTCATCAAGATCCAGGCCATGGACGGCGCCGACCCCGCGGCGACCCGCGCGCTGATCGAGGAGCGGATGGGCTGGGCGCAGGGCAGGCTCGACCGGTACCGGCGGGTCCGCGCCCGCCTTCTCGACGGCCGCACCGAGGAGGACTACCTGCGCGAGGCCGACCGGATCGGCCCCTACCTCACCCTGATGGGCGGCATCGCCTTCGAGGAGGAGAACCTCCGCTGGTGCGAGCGGGTGCTGGCCGTCCTCTCCCGCCGCGTTCCGCAGAGGTGAGGCGGATGTTCGGCCCCGACGGTCCCACCCTGCGCGAGCTGGCCGTACAGGCCCTGTCCTCCGTCGAGCACGGCTACGACCTGCTCGCCCCCAAGTTCGACCACACCCCCTTCCGCACCCCGGACGCCGTGCTGGACGCCGTCGCCGCGGCGCTGATCCGGACCGGACCGTACGAGAAGGGCCTCGACCTGTGCTGCGGGACCGGCGCCGGCACGGACGTGCTGGCCCGGGTGTGCCGGTCCGGCGTGACCGGCGTCGACTTCAGCGCCGGGATGCTCGCCGAGGCCCGTGCACGCAGGACCGGGCGCGGGCCTCGCCCGACCTGGGTGCGCGCCGATGCACGGGCGCTGCCGTTCGCGCCCGTCTTCGATCTGGTGGTGAGCTTCGGCGCGTTCGGCCACTTCCTTCCGCGGGAACTCCCCGGGCTGTTCGCCCAGGTCCACTCGGTTCTGCGTCCCGGGGGCGGCTTCGCCTTCCCGGTGCTCGCCCCGCCCCGCCCGACCGCGCCCCTGTACTGGATGCTGCTGGGCTTCGACGCGGCCATGCGGGTGCGCAACGCCGTGTGGAGACCCCCGTTCGTCATGTACTACCGGGCGTTCCGGCTCGGCGATGTCCGCCGCGCACTCGAGGACGTCGGCTTCCGCGTGGAGTTGCGGCCCCTTCCGGAGTTCGGCGACCGCCGGGACGGCAGTCCGCGGGCGCGGCTGGTGCTGGCCCGGCGTCCTCCCGCGGCGTCGACCGGCCGGGCATGACATCGCCGACTCGGCCGGACCGGCGGGCGCCTGCCGCCTGACGGGGCGTTTCCCGTCCGACGGCACGACTCCGGTGCGCATCCCCCGACACCGGGTTCCGGGCCGTGTGCGGCGAGGGCGGGGCGGTCGGGAGCGGCGGCCCGCGCCCGCGCCCGCCGCCCAGGGGCGCCCCGGGGGCGCGGTGACGGCGTGTGCCTCCGTGCCGCCGGACCGGCCTGCGCGCGGACCGATCCGGGGGGGGGGGGGGGGGGGGGGGGGGGGGGGG
>NZ_JBJZOJ010000063.1:0-46624 GCF_047200655.1 Streptomyces sp. MS06 | reverse complement strand
ATCGCCGACGCCGGCGATCTCGTGCAGCTCAAAGCTGTTCCGGCCGAACCGCTCCTGCCGGCCGTCCGCATGGGTGACCACTACGGACCCGGAGTTGTCGTCGTCAGGCTGAACGCTCATGTCGTAGCGGGACGACCAGCCGGCACCGAACAGAAGCGAGCTGCGCGGGTCGAGCGAGTTGTAAGTGCGTGAGACGTCCAACGCTGGGCCGGCGGTGGAGACGGCAGCGTCCGTAGCGGCCGTGGTGTAGTCGCCCACGTACGGGTCGAACGCGCGTCCGCCATCGCTCCGGGTGGCCGATCCCAGATGCGAGGTGATGAGCGGCTGCGGTACGGAAGTGGAGAAGTAGGCAGGTCGCGACCAGCCGCTCTGCGCGTCGCCGTCGTTGTCGGCCACAATCCAGTAGTAGGCCTGGTCCCAGGCCAGGTCGCCCACTGGAACAGTCCACTGCGTGGTGTTCACCCAACCGGAGTCCGCAGCCAGGGAAGGGGAGCCGGAAGCAGGGTTGGAGTAGATCTTGAAGTCGTAGGTCAGTCCGCTACCGGGATAGTTGTCCGGGTCGTGGCCGGTCACGAACAGTTGCGGAGTGAGGGAACCGAGTACGGCATTCGTCGGGGGCGAGGCCGAGTCGATCTGCGGCGGCGTGTCAGCGGACGTGATCTCCGTGCACTTCATCGGCACGTCGTAGGTCGAGTAGAACGAGGTTCCGCCGGTGAGCACGTCCCAGCAGACGTAGTACTGGCCGGGCGCCAGCGTCGGCAGCGTGCCGGTCATCGTGATAGTCGAGTTGGGGCTCACCGAGCTCGGCACCGACGTCTTGGTGGCGTTGGTGATGATCTTCGACCAGGATGTGGTGTAGACATCGGTGGCCAGTTGGGTGGTGGAGGTGGACCACGAGGCGGTGCCGCGGTTGGTCAGCGTCACCTTCATGGAGCCGGTGGTGCTCTGCGTCGGTTCGGTGTACGTCTGATTGGGGATCGAGTAGTCCGCACCGTAGGGGCTGTAGGTCACCGACAGGTACGGCGGATAGGAGGAGTGGAGCGAGGCGAACTGCTTCCAGGCGGCCACCACGGACGTATTGGCGGTCAGCGCGAGGCCCCTGTTGGTGCCCCCGTGTGCCCACCCCTCGAGCAGCTTGACACCGGCGGCGCTCGGGTTGTCGCCGATGTCGATGCCGTGCCATGAAGCGCCACCACAACTGGAGCCGCCGTAGAAACTGGCCGACCCGATCGACGACCCGTAAGACAGGCCGGGGTAGTCGGCGATGCTCCCGGCGTTCCAGGAACTGGTGATGGGGCGGACGTAGACGGGTTCGGCGGTACAGCCGCCGGACCACACGTCGTCGAGATAAAGCGAGGCCTTCTCGATGTAGTCGTTCTTGAACGTCGAACCGAACGACGAGAACAGCAGGTAGCTGTTGGCCTTGTGGGTGCCGCCATCGTACGAGCCGACCTTCAGGGTGTCGGCTGTGGAGAAGTTGATGTCATACGGCGTCTCCACATAGGTGCTCGAAGAGACCTTGAGGTTCGTGGGGTCAACCTTGACGGGGAACACTCGCGCCTTGTCGTGCAGCCACGAGGCGTCAAGCGACACCGCCAGTGCCGGCTCACCGTTGGACGTGGTGGTCAGGGAGTAGGTGACGCCGGTGGAGACCGCCCCCTCACCGGAGATGTCGCCGAGGCGGGAGTCCTCCATGAAACCGTGCGGGATCGTTTCACGCACCGCGCCGCGAGCGTCCCGGAACACCACGCTGCCGTCCTGATTCAGCGATGCGGACAGACCTGTCAGGTGCAGTGGGAAGACCCAGGAAGTGGGTGCCGAGGCGGAGTGCAGCGTCAGTGTTTCCTTCACACCCGAACCGGTCGCCTGATACGTCACGTCCGACTGGTCAGCGATTCCCGAATAGGTGACCGAGTTTCCTGATGCCTTGCCCGGGACGGCTGCTGCCCCCTGGAGGCCGTAGCCGACCTGTTCACCGTCACCAGGTCCGTACGTCACCAGCATCGAGTCGTCGCCACTCGCCGCGAAGCGAGCAGCCGGCGTGTCTGCCCTCTCGTGCCAGTCGCCCGCGGAACTCTGAACGAGCGTGGTGTCGATGTCGGCCCAGGAGCCGTCGGCCGCCCGGTAGTGGACAGGACGGCTGTAGACGCGAGCAGTGCGGGTGCCGTCGGGGTTCTGGAAGACCGAGGTGGTGGCATTCCTCCCCTGAATGAGCTCGGACCCGCTGGTCACCGGACCAGGAAGGTCGGGGTCCCCACCGGCGAGGGATGAACGGACAGATGCCTGCCCGTGATGCTGCCCCGCCGGCTCCGCCGGCGGCGGTGTCATCCTCGTACCTTCGAGTGTCGCCTTCGGTCCGCTGAACGAGGTCGACGGCTTCAGCAGAGACTGCTTCGATGACCGGTCAGCAGGCAGTGCGCCTTTCACCGCCGCCGGCCTTGGCGTCCCGCCCCCGGCGAGCGTCGGCCCTTCCCCGGTAAGCGCGGAGCCGGTCTGGTGGGACAAGCCGGCCGCGGTACCTCTGCGCTGATGGGGAAGTACCGCGGACCGCGCGACCCGGACCTGCTCCTGAATGACGGCACCGGCCGACTCCGTCGCCACGACCATGAGGAGCACGGCGCTGAGGATCACCGCTACTCCTCGTGACCAGGAACGTCGCGTGTTCGTCGCGAGAGAGGAAATGAACGGCGCCCCTCTGCCGATACCGGACATCAGGCCATTTGGCCAGCGAATCATTGCAGAACCCCCACACGCACGACACGGAATGGCCCCTGGTGAGGGCACGGCCCGGAAGTTGTACCTGCGACTCCGGAAGATGAAAAGATCTTTATCGCCAAATAGATACGGCAACTTGATGCGATCACACACCCTTGCACCCGATATATCCGTGCGACCTTTGCCGATATTTTCCAGCCCGATTTGCAGGCCTTGACCACCGCTTCATCACTCGCCACTGAATCTGAAGCGGTCCGGCCGACTGCTCAGCAGTGTCGGCCCTTGCTAGGGAATGTGGTAAAACCTGACGGGATTCCGTGCGCGCACCGCGCGTGCCGTACGGGACGTCCGAACCGATGGGAGTTGCAGGTGCTGTTCACACGAGGCCCGAGCGGCAAGCGACCCGCGCCAACCCCGCTGTTGATTGCCGGCCGACTGGCGCTAATGGTCGCACTTTCCGGAATATTGACGCTCACGGTCGGCGCATCCGCCGAGGCGGTTTCTATCGGCCGGTCCGAGTGGCCCCTTCAACTGCTTCAAGCGGCCAAGGCATGGCACGTGACGCAGGGGGAAGGCGTCACCGTAGCTGTCATCGACAGCGGAGTGGACGCCACCCACCCCGACCTCAAGGGCCAGGTGCTCAGCGGCGCAGGATTCATCGGAGATCCACGGGATAACGGTCAGACAGACATATCCGATGATTCACACGGAACTGCTATAGCCGGCATTATCGCAGGAACCGGCAGAGCAAACGACGGAAACGGAATGACCGGACTCGCACCGAAATCCAAAGTCCTCCCCGTCCGCGTTTCCACCAATGAAGCAGCAACACCTGCCGCCATAGCGGAAGGCATCAAATACGCCGCCGACCATCATGCACAAGTCATCAATATATCCACAGGAATGACCACGCCCGACCCCCTGCTGCGCACAGCCGTCGATTACGCACTCGCCAGAGACGCGGTCATCGTCGCTTCCGCTGGCAACCAGGGCCAAAACGGCGACCCGGCCATGTACCCGGCCGCCTTCCCCGGGGTCATCGACGTCACCGGCACCGACTCCAGCGGTCACTTCTGGCCTGTGAGCGAATCCGGACCCGCGTCCACGCTCGCCGCACCGGCAACCGACATCTACTCCACCAACAACCGAGGTCAGTACGTCAAGGCAGACGGCACCAGTTACGCAGCCGCCTACGTCTCCGCAGCAGCCGCGCTGGTCCGTTCCGCCGACCCTCGCCTGACTGCGGGCCAGAGCATCCGCCGCCTGATCAGTACGGCACGACGGCCTGGTGGCAGTGGCCGCGACGACCAGTACGGCTACGGCCTGATCGATCCTTTGGCAGCCCTGCGTGCACCCACAAGCGTCAGCGGAAACGCCACCAACCCTCTCCTCTCTGCCGTTCCGGCCGGCACTCACCACACGGACACTCGTGCGGGCTGGACGACCGCTCTCGGCCTTGGCGGGGCAGCGGCTCTCGCTGTCGCATCGGCCGGGGTCGTCGTCCGACACCGCAGGGGAGGTTCCGCCAAGGAGTCAGGTCCGCGTTCGGCGCCACTCGGCAGGCCACGCCCCGCTGGCAAACCCGGAAAGCGGAAACGGAAGAGCCGAGCGCAACGGCGCTCCACTCCCGACCGGACAGACGGCAGACCGCCAAGAACCAATTCCGGAGCGCCCAGGTGAAGCTTTCCTTCAGGCAACACTCATGTCGTCCGAGTGGCCGTCGCCTCTCGGCTATCGCGGGCACACTGGCCGTCACCGGCCTTCTGGCGTGGCTCACCGTGACACTGTTGGCCGGTCCTCACATTCCGAAAGTGGTCGCCAGCAATGTCTCACAAAACTTCCGTGCCTGTCTGATCAATGATCAACGTGACGCGACGATGGCCCAACCTGTCTGGTCAGCCTTGCAGCAATCAGCTTCAGGCTCCGACGTCAACGCACAGCGCATCGAAGTCCCTCAGAGCGACCAGTCGGCCTCCCTGCCATACGTCAACAGCCTCGTGCAACGCAAATGCGGACTGATCATCGCAGTGGGACCGAATCTCCACAGCGCGGTTGTCTCAGCCGCCCGGCACAACCCCCATCAGAACTTCATCAGCATCGGCACTCCCATATCCCTGCCCAACGTACGCAGCTACTCAGCGACTGAACTGTCGACCGTCATCAGCGCGATCCGACAAGCCGCCAGCCCGCCACCGTCCCAAGGGCCTTGAGCCGCACTGAGCCGTGGGAACGATCAGGTCGGCGAAGGCATCGATCGCATCGCCGGGTCCGGCGGACCCTGCCGGTCACAGCCGGAGACGCGTCCGGCAGGCTCCGAGTTCTGCGGCAGAAGACCGGTGCACCCCGGGCCTGAACCGTCTCCGTATGCTCGGGGCATGACTGACAGCAGCGCGCTCGATCCCGAGGACCGCAAGATCGTCACTCTGGCCCGTTCGGCCCGGGCTCGCAACGGTGTACCGGAGGGTGCCGCCGTCCGCGACGAGACCGGACGCACCTATGTCGCGGGCACCGTCGCCCTGGATTCGCTGAAGTTGAGCGCGCTGCGCACGGCCGTCGCCATGGCGGTGGCGTCCGGCGCGAAGTCGCTGGAGGCGGCGGCGGTGGTGACCGAGGCGGAGTCGGCCTCGGCCGAGGACCTGGCCGCGGTGCGTGATCTGGGCGGCACCGGGACGCCGGTGCTGGTGGCCGGGCCGGACGGAGAGGTGCGGTCGACGCTGTCGGCCGGCTGATCCGGCCTCCCGCGGCTGCCGTCGGCCGGCAGCCACGCGGTGTCCGGGGCTACGGCTGCACGGTGTCCGGGGCGCCTGCACGTCCACGCCGTGCACACGTCCACGCGGTGTGCGTGACGCCCCGGTGACGCCGGCCCGGCCTGCGGCGCCGCCCTCGGAGGCCGGACGTCCGGCGGTCGGCGGACGGTCCGGCGGTCGGCGGGCGGTCCGGTGGTCGGCGGGGCGGTACGGTGCTCGGCGGGGCGGTACGGTGCTCGGCGGGGCGGGCCGCCGTACCGGGCTCGGCTCGGCTCAGAGCGCGTCCGGGCCGCGTTCGCCGGTGCGGACCCGTACGACGGTCTCGACGGGCAGCGCCCACACCTTGCCGTCGCCGATCTTGCCGGTCTGCGCGGCGCGCACCACGGCGTCGATGACCTCGTCGGCCGCCGCGTCCTCCACCACGACCTCGATGCGGACCTTGGGCACCAGGTCGACCCGGTACTCGGCACCGCGGTACACCTCGGTGTGGCCGCGCTGGCGGCCGTAGCCGCTGGCCTCGGTGACGGTCAGGCCGTGCACACCCAGCTCCTGGAGAGCGGTCTTGACCTCGTCGAGTCGGTGCGGCTTGACGATAGCGGTGATGAGCTTCATGCCTGGGTCTTGACCTTCTGCGCGGTGGGCAGGACGGAGGAGCTGACCGGGGCGCCGTGGCCCAGGACGCCGTGATCGTATGCCGTCTCGGCGTGCACCGTAAGGTCCAGTCCGGTCTGCTCCTGCTCCTCGTCGGCCCGGAAGCCCATGGTGGCGTCGATCAGCTTGCCGATTCCGTAGGTGACGGCGAACGTGTAGGCGGCGACGACGGCCACGGCCAGCAGTTGCTTGCCGAGCTGGGCGACGCCTCCGCCGTAGAGCAGGCCCTCGGTGCCGCCCGTCATCGCCTTGACCGCGAACAGGCCGATGAGGAGGGTGCCGACGATGCCTCCGACCAGGTGGACGCCGACGACGTCGAGGGAGTCGTCGTAGTTGAGCTTGAACTTCCAGCCGACCGCGTAGGAGCACAGGACGCCGGCGGCGAGGCCGACGACCAGCGCGCCGAGCAGGGAGACCACGCCGCAGGAGGGCGTGATGGCGACCAGTCCGGCGACCGCGCCGGAGGCCGCGCCGAGCGTGGTGGGGTGGCCGTCGCGCTTCTGCTCGACGAAGAGCCAGCCGAGCAGGCCGGTGCAGCCCGCGGCGAGGGTGTTGAGGAAGGCGGCGGCGGCGAGGCCGTTGGCGCCCAGGGCGGAGCCCGCGTTGAAGCCGAACCAGCCGAACCAGAGCAGGCCGGCACCGAGGACGACCATCGGCAGGTTGTGCGGGCGCATCGCGTCCCGCTTGAAACCGAGCCGCGGGCCGAGGACCAGGCAGAGCGCGAGCCCGGAGGCACCGGAGGTGATCTCCACGGGCAGGCCGCCCGCGAAGTCGAGCGCGCCGAGCTTGTCGAGGATCCATCCGCCGGGGCCCCACACCCAGTGGGTCACCGGCACGTATACGAGCAGTGCCCACACCGGGACGAACACCAGCCAGGCCGAGAACTTCGCCCGGTCCGCGATCGCGCCGCTGACCAGTGCCGCGGTGATGATCGCGAAGGTGAGCTGGAAGGTGGCGAACAGCAGGCTCGGCACCGTGCCCTGGACACTGTCCGGGCCGAGGCCGGCCATTCCGGCGTGGTGCAGTCCGCCGATGAGTCCGGCCGCGGCGTCGTCGTCGAAGGCGAGGGAGTAGCCGGCCGCCAGCCACACCACCGTGACCAGGGCGATCGACACGAAGCTCATCATCAGCATGTTGAGGACGCTCTTCGTGCGGACCATGCCGCCGTAGAAGAGGGCGAGTCCCGGGGTCATGAGGAGGACGAGGGCGGTGGCGGCGAGCAGCCAGGCGGTGTCGCCGGTGTCGATGCGCGCTGCGGCGAGGGTCGTCACGGGGTCTCCATCGGTGCGGGGGCTCGTCCGAGGGTCACCGGCGCGCGTTTCCGGTTGCGTACGGGTATGTTTCCGCGACGTTTCGTTGCCTGCGGGTTTCCGAATCCTCACGCTCGCGGTGCCGCGGGACCGTGGTGCGGCGGGGCCCCGGGGATCAGGGAGAATGGGCGGCATGAGCGTGCGTACCCAGTCATCCCAGCAGCCGGCCGAGGAGGGGGGCGCCTCCCGTCCCGTGGAGGGCGGAGGGGAGCACCGGGCCGGTTTCGCCTGCTTCGTCGGCCGCCCCAACGCGGGCAAGTCGACCCTCACGAACGCTCTGGTCGGGCAGAAGGTGGCGATCACCTCCAACCGGCCGCAGACCACCCGGCACACCGTCCGGGGGATCGTGCACCGGCCGGACGCGCAGCTGATCCTGGTCGACACCCCCGGGCTGCACAAGCCGCGCACGCTGCTCGGGGAGCGGCTCAACGACGTGGTGCGCACCACGTGGGCCGAGGTCGACGTGATCGGGTTCTGTCTGCCCGCCGACCAGAAGATCGGGCCCGGTGACCGGTACATCGCCAAGGAACTGGCGGGGATCCGCAAGACGCCGAAGGTCGCGGTCGTCACCAAGACGGACCTGGTGGAGCCCAAGGCGCTCGCCGAGCAGCTCATCGCGATCGACCAGCTCGGCAAGGAACTGGGCATCGAGTGGGCGGAGATCGTGCCGGTGTCGGCGGTCGGGGACAAGCAGGTGCGGCTCCTGGCCGACCTGCTGATCCCGCTGCTGCCGCCGGGCCCCGCGCTCTACCCCGAGGGCGATCTGACGGACGAGCCGGAGCAGGTCATGGTGGCCGAGCTGATCCGGGAGGCCGCGCTGGAGGGGGTGCGGGACGAGCTGCCGCACTCCATCGCGGTGGTCGTGGAGGAGATGCTGCCGCGGGAGGACCGCCCGGCGGACAAGCCGCTGCTGGACATCCACGCGAACGTCTTCATCGAGCGGCCGAGCCAGAAGGGCATCATCATCGGCCCCAAGGGCAGGCGCCTGAAGGAGGTCGGCATGAAGTCGCGCAAGCACATCGAGGCGCTGCTGGGCACGCCGGTCTTCCTGGACCTGCATGTGAAGGTGGCCAAGGACTGGCAGCGGGACCCGAAGCAGCTCCGCCGGCTGGGTTTCTGAGCACACGGCTTCCGAGCACCCGGCTTCCGAGCACACCCGGCCCGGGCCGCGGGGCGGGGCCCGCAAGGGACCTCGACCGGTGGCGAGGGCCGGCGGAGGCGGAGGTCACGCCGACTGCCGGAACCCGATCGTCGGCACCGCCCGGCGCAGCGGCCACGGCCGGGCCACCTCCGGCGGGACCAGGTCGGCGAGGAAGGCGTACCGGCTCAGGGCGGCCGGGTCCTGGCCGGGCACCGACTGCACCCGGCGCCACCAGGCCGCGATCTCCGTCCAGCCGGGCGCGGACAGCGAGCCGCCGAACTCCTGCACGGACAGCGCGGCGGTCAGCCCGGCGAACGCGAGGCGGTCGGCCAGCGGCCAGCCGGCCAGGGTGCCGGTGACGAAGCCGGCGACGAAGACGTCCCCGGCGCCGGTGGGGTCGAGGGTGTCCACCGCGATCGCGGGGACCTCGGCGGCCTCGCCGGTGCGCCGGTCCACCGCGTAGGCGCCGTCCGCGCCGAGGGTGACCACGGCGAGCGGCACCTGTTCGGTGAGGGCGTGCGCGGCGGCGCGCGGGCAGTCGGTGCCGGTGTAGCGCATCGCCTCGTCCGCGTTGGGCAGGAACGCCTCGCAGTGCCGGAGGTCGGCCAGACCGGCCAGGTCCCAGGCGCCGGTGTCGTCCCAGCCGACGTCGGCGAAGACGCGGGTGCCCTTGGCCGCGGCCTGGGCGATCCAGGGGGCGCTCCGGCCGGGGACCAGGGAGGCGACGGCTGCGCGGGCGAGGGGCGGGCAGTCGGGCGCCGGTTCCTCGGGGGGCGGTTCGTGGCCGTGGGAGACCATGGTCCGCTCGCCCTCGTAGGCCATGGACACGGTGACCGGCGAGTGCCAGCCGGGGACCGTGCGCGAAGGGGTCAGGTCGATGCCCTCGCCCTGTTCCAGCGCGTCCCAGCAGTAATCGCCGTAGTGGTCGTCGCCGAAGGCTGCGGCGAGGCAGGTGCGCAGGCCGAGACGGGCCAGCGCGGCGGCCATGTTGGCGACGCCGCCGGGGCTGGAGCCCATGCCGCGCGCCCAGGACTCGGTCCCCCGCACCGGGGCGGAGTCGAGACCGGTGAAGACGATGTCCAGGAAGACGGTGCCGGTGAGGTAGACGTCCCAGGGCGGTTCGCCTGCGGCGCGCTGGGCCGCCAGCGGGTCGACCTGGGTCCGGTCGTGCGGTCCCCCGGGGACGGGCGAGGGTCCCCTGCCGCGGAATGCCGTCCCGGTGGGCGGTGTTCCGGCGGGGCGCTTCGGGGCGGGTGGGTCCCCGGTGGGTGGGGTGGAGGCGGCGATCACGGTGCGCTCCCTGGCGAGGTGCGTTTCCCGCCAGTGTGCACCACGGCACCGACAGCGGGCGTCCCTCACCCGGCCGGCCCGGTGGCGGGGACGGCGGGGGGCGGTGGGAAGCGGGGCGGTGGCGGTGGGACGTGGGGCGGTGGGAGGCGGGTCCGGCCCGGGAGCGTCGGGGCCGGAGCCCGGCGGGTTCACCAGCGCGGAACCGCGGGCGCGGACCAACCCGGGTCGGCGGCGCGCATCGCGGCCGCGTCGTCGCGGTCGCGCAGGGTGCCGTCGTCGTCGAGCCAGCGTCGGTGCAGGCGCTCCGGTCTGCGGGGGTCGACGGTGACGCCGAGACCAGGAGCTGCGCTTCTACCCCTCCCTCACCAACCGAAACACAACGTGCCGCAGATCACACCCGGCGCGCTTCTTCCGGACCCGCGCGCTTGATACAAATTGCCCGCGCGCTCCTGTCCGTCGACGGTCGCCGCTCTCTCACCCTCCGCGTCACCTCATGACGCCTCTCTCCTCATTCTCCTGCTTTCCCGGCTGTGCTCGCCGCCCTGGCGATCCCTGCCCTCTTCCCCCCTACCCGCTTCCTTTCGCATGCCCTGGGAACGCCCGTGCTCGCCCCTCGCCTCGCCGCCCGGCCCCTCGTCGCCCTCTTCACGGCCGGCTACCTCGCCCCCTATCTGCTCCCCACGACGGTCGGCCGCCTGGACGCGGGCCTGCCGCTGACGGCCACCCAGGCCGGAGCGATCGGCAGCGCACTGCTGCTCGGCTCCGCGGCGGCCGGATTCGCGCTGGCCTCCCGGGTGGAGCGGATCGGCGCGCGCACCACCGCCCGCGCCGGACTGCTGCTCGCCGCCCTCGGCTACGGAGGAGCCGCGCTCACCTGGGCCGTGCCCACCGTCGCCGCCGGCGCGGTGCTCGGCGGCCTCGGCTCCGGCACGGTCACCGCGGTCGCCGCCCAGCGCATCGCCGCCCAACGCGACCCGCACCGGGCGTCCACCCTCGGCCTGCTCGCCGTGTCCGCGCTCGCCGGCACGATCTACCTGGCGCTGCCCCACCTCGGCCCCGGGCACGGGCAACCCTTCGCCGCGAACGCCCTGACCGCGCTCGCGGTCTGGCCCGCCACCCGCCACCTGCCCGGCCGCACCGCCGCCCCGGACGGCGCCCGACTCCGCGCGACGGCGCCCCGCTCCCGCCTGCCCCACCTGGTGCCCGGGCTGGTGCTCGCGGCCGCCATGCCGTGCTGGTCCCTCGCGCAGAACGCCCTGTGGGGCGTCAGCGACCGGATCGGCCAGGCGCAGGCCCACCTGACCGAGTCCGCCGTCGGCGCGGTCTTCGCGGTGGCGCTGGGCGCCGGACTGCTCGGTGTGCTCGGCGCGGGCGCGCTCGGCCCGCGGCTGGGCAGGGCGCTGCCGATCGGTATCGGCACCGCACTCATCGCCGGCTGCGTGGCGCTCAGCGCCTCCGCCGCCGCCCTGCCGGCCTTCGCCGCCGGCGAGATCGCCTGGAACGCCCTGTACCCGGTGGTGCTGTCCTACCTGATCGGCCTCGCCGCCTCCCTCGACCCCCGCGGCCGCTGGGCGGTACTCGTGGGCTCCGCCTCCGCGCTGGGCACCGCGGCGGGCCCGCTCACCGGCAGCGTGCTGTCCGCGCAGGCCGGATTCCCCGCCATGGGCACCCTGCTGAGCGGCGGACTGCTGCTGATCGCGGTCCCCATGACGGCGGTCGCCGTCCACACGGGCCGGCGGCCCGCGGCGGTCGTGGAGATCGACATCCCCGTGGAGGCACCGGCCGTACCGGCCCGGCAGGCCTACGACACGGCCGCGGCGGCCACCGCGCCGGGCGTGGACTGAGTTCCGGCAGCGCCCGCGGCACCCGCAGGGGCGGCCGCGGGCGCGGCGGCACCCGGGGACGCGCGGGCGTCAGGCGGCGGCACCCCGGTGCGCGGGCGTCAGGAGAACGTGTACGCCTCCACCTCGGCCAGGTACCGCGCCCGCCGCTCCTCGTCGTCGTCCAGGAAGGCGGCCAGGAAGGAGTTGCGGGCCAGCTCGCGCAGCCGGTCCTCGCCCAACCCGAGGGTCTCGCGCACGGCGTCGAAGTTGTCGCCCGCGTAGCCGCCGAAGTAGGCCGGATCGTCGGAGTTGACCGTGCACAGCAGCCCGGCGTCGAGCATCGCGGGCAGCGGATGGGCGGCGAGGCTCTCCACCGTACGCAACCGGACGTTGGACAGCGGGCACAGGGTCAGCGGGATCCGCTCCCGCACCAGCCGCCGCACCAGCGCCGGGTCCTCCAGGCTGCGCAGCCCGTGGTCGATCCGCTCCACCCCGAGCACGTCCAGCGCCTCGGTGATGTACGCCGGCGGGCCCTCCTCGCCGGCGTGGGCGACCCGCCGCAGGCCGAGCGCGGCGGCCGCCTCGTACACCGCGCGGAACTTCACCGGCGGGTGGCCGACCTCCGCGGAGTCCAGCCCCACGGCGGTGATCCGGTCCAGGTGGGGCCCGGCCGCCTCCAGCGTCGCGAGCGCCGACTCCGCCGGCTCGTCGCGCAGGAAGCACATGATGAGACGGGTGGAGACGCCGTGCTCCGCCTCGCTGCGCTCCAGCGCCCGCCACAGCCCCTCGACGACCGTGCCCAGCTCGACGCCGCGCCGGGTGTGCGCCTGCGGGTCGAAGAAGATCTCCGCGTGCCGCACCCCCTGCGTCGCGGCGCGGGCCAGGTAGGCATCGGCCAGGTCGGCGAAGTCCCGCTCGGTGCGCAGGACCGTCATCAGCGCGTAGTAGAGGTCCAGGAAGGACTGGAGGTCCTCGAAGCGGTAGGCCCGGCGGAGCTCCTCCGCGTCGGCGTACGGCAGGTCGACACCGTTGCGCGCGGCGAGTTCGAAGGCCTGCCCGGGCTCCAGGGTGCCCTCGATGTGCAGGTGCAGTTCGGCTTTCGGCAGGGGCATCGACGTATCGTACGGGGACGTTACCGACGTTTCGGCACCGGCACCCGCAGCAGGTCGTGCGCCACGGTCAGCTCGCCCCGGAAGCCGGCCGCCCGCGCCTGCCGCTCGAACTCGGCGGGGTCGGAGTAGCGCTGGCTGAAGTGGGTGAGGACGAGGTGCCGCACCTGCGCGTCCCGGGCCGCGGCCGCAGCCTGGCCGGCCGTCAGATGACCGTGCTCGGCGGCGAGTCCGGCGTCCTCGTCGAGGAAGGTCGACTCGATGACCAGCAGGTCGCAGCCCTCGGCGAGCGCGTGCACCCCGTCGCACATCCGGGTGTCCATGATGAACGCGAACCGCTGGCCGGGCCGCACCTCGCTGACGTCCTCCAGGCGCACGCCCCCCAGCGCGCCCGCACGCTGGAGGCGGCCGACGTCCGGGCCCGCGATGCCGTGCGCGGCGAGCCGGTCGGGCAGCATGCGGCGGCCGTCGGGCTCGGTCAGGCGGTAGCCGTAGGACTCCACGGGGTGGGAGAGCCGGCGGGCGTGCAGGGTGTAGCCGGGCGTGGTCGCCAGGACGCCGTCCGCGTCGACCGGGGCCTCGACGATCTCCACCGTCTCCCGGTAGGCGGTGGCGTACCTCAGCCGGTCGAAGAAGCGCCGGCCGGAGCGCGGGTAGTGGGCGGTGACGGGGTGCGGGACCCGGTCCAGGTTGATCCGCTGGATGACGCCCGCGAGTCCGAGGGAGTGGTCGCCGTGGAAGTGCGTGACGCAGATCCGGCCGATGTCGTGGGCGGCCACCCCGGCGCGCAGCATCTGCCGCTGGGTGCCCTCCCCGGGATCGAAGAGGATGCCCTCGCCGTCCCAGCGCAGCAGGTAGCCGTTGTGGTTGCGGTGCCGGGTGGGGACCTGGCTGGCGGTGCCCAGCACCACCAGTTCACGCACGGACATCGCGCACTACCCGGGGGGCCACTGCATGCCGCGGCCGCCGAGGACGTGCGCGTGGGCGTGGAAGACGGTCTGCCCGGCACCGCTGCCGGTGTTGAAGACGACGCGGTAGCTGTCGAGCTTGTCCTCCTCGGCGACCGCCCGCGTCTCGCGCAGCACGTCCGCGGCGAGCTCCGGCGCGGCGACGGACAGCTCGGCGGCGTTCGGGTAGTGCGCCTTGGGGATCACCAGGACGTGCGTGGGCGCCTGGGGGTTGATGTCCCGGAACGCGACGGTCGTCTCCGTCTCACGGACGATCGTCGCCGGGATGGTCCCCGCGACGACCTTGCAGAACAGGCAGTCGTCCTGCGGTTCCCCTGCCATGCGGGCCTCCTTGTGCGCCGGTGATCATACGGAGGGCATCGTATCGAGCGGTCACCGCCCGGACTCCCGCGGCTCGTCGGCCGCCGGGGCCGCCGGGACGTGGGGCCGGCCGACCGGCCGGGTTCCCCGCCGCGGCGGCCCCGGTGGAACGCCCGCCGACGGAACGCGCGCCGGCGCCGCCCCGGTGTTCCCGGCCCCGGCCGCTCACCGGCCTCCGCGGCCGGGCCGTGCGGACCGGCGCCGCGGCAAGGGCGCCGCCGCGGCGGGGGCGCCCTTGCCGCGGGTCACGGCAGCGCGGGCGGGACCTTCGCCGGGTGGTCCGCCAGCGCGTCCAGCGCCAGCCGCACCGCCTCGTCGAGCTGCGTGTCCCGGTCGGCGGCCCAGTCCTGCGGCCGCTGCACGACCTCCACGTCCGGGTCCACGCCGCGGTTCTCCACGTCCCAGCCGTAACCCTCCAGCCAGAAGGCGTACTTGGGCTGCGTGACGAGCGTGCCGTCGACGAGGCGGTAGCGGCTGTCGATACCGATGACGCCGCCCCAGGTGCGGGTGCCGACCACCGGGCCGATACCGAGCGCCTTGATCGCCGCGTTGACGATGTCGCCGTCGGAGCCGGAGAACTCGTTGGCGACGGCGACGACGGGTCCGCGCGGCGCGTCCTGCGGATAGCTGACCGGGCGCATGCCGCGCGGCAGGTCCCAGCCGACGATCCGGCGGGCCAGCTTCTCCACCACGAGCTGCGAGGTGTGGCCGCCGCGGTTCTCCCGGACGTCCACCACCAGGCCCTCCCGGGCCACCTCGACCCGCAGGTCGCGGTGGAGCTGGGCCCAGCCGGAGCCGACCATGTCGGGCACGTGCAGATAGCCGAGCCGCCCGCCGGACAGCTCGTGGACGTGGGCGCGGCGGTCGGCGACCCAGGCGTGGTAGCGCAGCGGCTCCTCGTCGGCGAGCGGGACGACGACGGCGTGCCGGGCCTCGCCGCCGCCGGACGGCAGGACGGTCAGCTCGACCGGTTTGCCCGCCGTGCCGACCAGCAGCGGTCCCGGTCCGGTGACCGGATCGACCGGGTGGCCGCCCACCGCCACGATCGCGTCGCCGGCACGGATCGCGACACCGGGCGCGGCGAGCGGGGAGCGGGCCTCGGGATCGGAGGTCTCCGCGGGCAGCACCCGGTCGACGCGCCAGCTGCCGTCCTCGTGCCGGGACACGTCCGCGCCGAGCAGGCCCTGGCGGGTTCCGCCGCCGTGGCCGCCGCGCGGCGAGACGTAGGCGTGCGAGGTGCCGAGTTCGCCGTGCACCTCCCACAGCAGGTCCACCAGGTCGTCGTGGGTGGCGACCCGGTCCAGCACCGGCCGGTAGCGGTCCAGCACAGCGTTCCAGTCGACGCCGCCCATGTCCGCGCGCCAGAAGTTGTCCCGCATGACCCGTCCGGTCTCCTCGTACATCTGCCGCCATTCGGCCGCGGGATCGAGGAGGTGGCGGACCCGGCCCAGGTCGACGGTGATGTTGGTGTCGCTGTCGTCGTCGCCGGAGGCCCGCCGGTCGCTGGGCACGACCTTCAGCCGGCCGTCCGTCCACAGCAGCAGCCGCTTGCCGTCGCCGCTGACCTCGAAGTGGTCGGCGTCGGCGGCGAGATGCTCGATGCGCTGCTGGACGAGGTCGTAGCGCTCCAGTTCGGTGTCGGGGTCCGGGGCGTCGGGGGTGGCACGGGAGGCGCCGAGGACGCCGTGCACGGGGTGGCGCAGCCACAGCACGCCGTCCTTGGCGGCGCGCAGGTTGGAGTAGCGGGCGGCCTCGACCGGGAACGGCACGATGCGGTCGGCGAGCCCGTCCAGGTCGATGCGGGTGGCCGGGGTGCCCTCGCTGTCGGGGGTCTCGTCCTTGTCGGGCGCGTCGGAGGGACGGCCGTGCCGCTGCGGGCCGAACGGCGAGGGCGTGGTCGCGGCGAGCGTGATCAGGTAGGGCCGGGAGCCCTCCACGAAGGCCAGGTCGAAGACGTGCTCGTCGTAGACCGGGTCGAAGGAGCGGGCGGACAGGAACGCCAGGTGCCTGCCGTCGGCGGTGAAGGCGGGGGCGTAGTCCTGGAAGCGCAGCGGCGTCGCCTCGGTGACCGACAGGTCGGTGGTGTTGGCGAGTCTGAGCTGGCTGAGCGGGCGCGGGCCCGGGTGGGACCAGACCAGCCAACCCGAGTCGGGCGAGAAGGCCAGCCCGGAGGCGTCGCCGTCGTCGCTGCGGTCGACCTCCCGGACCTCGCCGGTCTCCCGCTCGACGAGCAGCACCCGCCCGTCGTGCGAGGCGACGGCGGCCCGGCTGCCGTCGGGCGCCATCGCCAGTTCCAGGACCCGGCCGAGCCGGCCCGCGGCGATGCGGCGCGGGGTGGCTCCGGGTGCGAGACCGCCGGCCGGCGCGAACTCCAGTGCGTCGTCGCCCTCCGCGTCCGTCACCCAGGCCACCCACTCCTCGCCCTCGGTGCGGAAGGTGCGCGGGCGCCGGGCCCGTACGCCGGGCTGGGCGGCGAGCGCCCGGGCGGGGCCGGAGCGGTGGGTGACCCAGTGCACGGAGCCGCGCACGCAGACCGCGCTGCCGCGGGCGGTGTGGTCGGGCGACGCCGAGCCGAACCAGTGGGCGGCGTTGATCGGGCCGGGCTGCTGGTCGACGCGCGGACCGCCGAGGCGGATGTCCAGCCGGCGCGGCTCGGCACCGTCGAGGTCGTCGAGCAGCCACAGCTCGCCGGCGCAGGAGTAGGCGACGCGGCTGCCGTCGCCCGCGGCGTGGCGGGCGTAGAAGCCGGCGCCGGCCCCGCCGGGGTGTTCGGTGTCCCCGAGGGCGGTGTGGCGCCTGAGGTCCGAGCCGTCGGGCAGCGAGGAGTACAGCGCACCGGTGCCCTCGTGGTCGCTGAGGAAGGCGAGCCGCTCCCCCACCCACAGCGGGTACTCGATGTTGCCGTCGAGGTCCTCGTGCAGCCGGACGAACTCGCCGGTGCCGTCGCGGTCGATCCACAGCCGGCCGGCCGTGCCGCCCCGGTAGCGCTTCCAGTGGGCGGCCTCGCGGCCCATCGGCGCGGACAGCAGCACGGTGTGCGGTCCGTGGGCGACCTCGCCGACGGGCCCGTACGGCAGCCGCTCGGCGGGTCCGCCGTCGAGCGGGACGGCGTGCGCCCAGGTGCGGCGCAGGGAGGCCTGGCCGTGGGTGGTCAGGGCGAGGACCCGTCCGTCCGGGGTCCAGCCGCGGACCTGGGTCCTGGCGTTCCCCCAGTGGGTCAGCCGGCGGGACGGCCCGCCGCCGGTCGGGGCGACGTGCACCTCGGGCGCGCCGTCCCGGGTGGAGGTCCAGGCGAGGGTGGCGCCGTCGGGGGAGATCCGGGGCTGGGTCACCGGCACGTTGTCGGCGCTGACCCGCCAGGCCCGGCCGCCTTCGAGGGGCGCGAGCCAGACGTCGTCCTCGGCGGTGAAGGCCACCAAGTCGTCGTGCGGATGCGGAAACCGGAGGTAGGAGGCTGGCGACTGTGTCACCCGGTCACCCTATGCAGCCCGACCGCCCCTGCACAGAGGAGAGGATCACTTGTACCGTCCCGCCCGTCCCACCGGTGGCGTGTTCACTTTCCCTGCACGGGACGACAGTGCGCGTCGGTACGGCACCAGACCGTCCGGGTGACGGTGACCGTGACGGTCGGCCGGCCCCGCTGCGCTCCGGTGGGCGCCGCGCCGACGGGGGACGGGGTCCTGCCGTCGCAGTCCCCGAGCCCGCGGGCGTGGAACAACTCCTTGCCGCCGACGGTGCCCACGAGTTCCCCGCGCACGCAGGACCCGGACACCGCGCGGGTCACCCGGCCGGTGACGGTGATGGCCGCCCCGTCGTCCGTCCTGCCCCGGCAGTCGACGGTGGCGACGCTGCTCTGCCCGGCGGAGGGCGTCGCGCCGTGGCTGCCGTAGCCGGCGGTGCAGTCGAGCCGGCGCACACCGACGTGCTGCCGGTTCAGCTCCTTCGTCGCGACCTGGTCGGTGGTGAACGCCACCGCGGCGGTGCTCACTCCGCCCGGCTCGCACCCCGCGACGGTGCCGGCGGCCAGCACCGCGAGTGCGGCCGCCGCCGCTGCACGCGCCCGCCGCCTCACGCGGCTCGCTGCTCTCACGGACGGCAGCCTGCCACCGCCCCGGCGGGCGGACCAGACGGCTTACGGCCACTTCCACACGGGCCGGAACGCGGACACCGGACCCGGACACCGGTGCTGGACACCTGACCCCGACGTCGGCCCCGGGCACCGGACCCGGACGTCGGACCCGGATTCCTGCGGGCGGTCAGGACCAGCGGCCGGTGCGGCCGAGGAGCAGGGCGACGGCCGCCGTGCCGGCGGTCGACGTGCGCAGCACGGTGCGCCCCAGCCGGTACGGCAGCGCCCCGGCCTCGGTGAACAGGGCCAACTCCTCCGGTGAGACGCCGCCTTCGGGCCCGACGACCAGCACGATGCCACCGCAGGCGGGCAGATCGGCGGTGGCCAGCGGACGGTCGCCGCTCTCGTGCAGCACGGCGGCGAAGTCGGCCTCGGCGAGCAGGGCGCCGACCTGCCGGGTGGTCGCCGCGTCCGCGACCTCCGGGAAGCGCACCCGGCGGGACTGCTTGCCCGCCTCCCGCGCGGTGGAGCGCCACTTGCCGAGCGCCTTCAGCCCGCGCTCGCCCCGCCACTGGGTGACGCAGCGGGCCGCGGACCAGGGCACGATCGTGTCGACGCCGACCTCGGTCATCGTCTCGACGGCCAGTTCACCGCGGTCGCCCTTGGGCAGCGCCTGCACGACGGTGATGCGGGGGGACGCCGGCGGTTCCTCGCGCACCCCGGCCAGGTCGACGATCAGCCGGTCCTTGCCCTCGGTGCCGCTCACCTCGCCCTCGGCCCAGCGGCCCGCGCCGTCGGTCAGCACCACGGCCTCCCCGGGCCGGAGCCGCTTCACCGAGACGGCGTGCCGCCCCTCGGGGCCGTCCAGCACGAACCCGGTCCGGTCGCCGTCGGGCAGCCGGTCCACGACGAACACCGGCGCGGTCACCGCGCACCGCCCTGCGACAACGCTGTCCGCGCGGCGTCGAGTTCGGCGGCCAGCACCTCCACGAGCCGCCCGGCGGGCAGTTCCCGGGCCATCCGGTGGCCCTGCCCGGCCCACAGCGCCATGCCCTGCGCGTCGCCCGCCTTGGCCGCCGCCTTGCGCAGCGGTGCGGTGAGGTGGTGGACCTCCGGGTAGGCGGCCGGGGCGTACCGGCCGTGCTCCCGCAGGAACCGGTTGACCAGCCCGCGGGCCGGGCGGCCGGAGAACGCGCGGGTCAGCTCGGTGTGCGTGAACAGGGGGTTGGACAGCGCCTGCTTGTGCAGTGGCCCGGCCCCCGACTCGGGGGTGGCGAGGAAGGCCGTGCCCAGTTGGGCGGCGACGGCGCCCGCGGCCAGGACGGCGGCGATCTGTCCGCCGCGCATGATGCCTCCGGCGGCGATGATCGGAAGGGTCACCGTCTCGCGGACCTGCGCGACGAGGGACAGCAGACCGATGCCGGCGCCGTCGTTCTCCGGCAGGTCGCGGTGGGTGCCCTGGTGGCCGCCCGCCTCGACCCCCTGCGCGACGACCGCGTCCGCACCGGCACGCTGCACCGCGAGCGCCTCCTCGGCGGTGGTGGCGGTGGCCAGGACGAGGGTGCCGACCCGGTGCAGGGCCTCGACCTCGTCCGCGGTGGGCACCCCGAAGTGGAAGGAGACGACCGGTACCGGATCGTCGCGCAGCAGGGCGAGCTTGGCGTCGTAGCCGTCGTCGTGGCCGCTGTCGGGGTCGCCGAGCCGGGTCCCGTACCAGGCGGCCTCACCCGCCAACTGCTGGGCGTACAGCTCGACGGCGCCGGCGTCGAGGGGCGCGGCGCCGGCCGTGGCCGAGGTGGCCGCGCCGGCGCCGGGGGGTTCCGGCTGCGGCATGAAGACGTTGACGCCGAAGGGGCGGCCGGTCAGTCCGCGCAGTTGCTTGATCTCCTGGTACATGCCGTCGGCGGTCTTGTAGCCGGCCGCGAGGAAACCGAGGCCGCCGGCCTCGGAGACGGCGGCGGTGAGCTGCGGCACGGAGACGCCGCCCGCCATGGGCGCCTGCACGATCGGGTGGGGGAGAAGACCGGTCAGCGCGGAGGACATGACGGCATGTTGTCACGTCCTCCGTACAAGTCCGAATCGAGTCTTCCCCTTGGCACATGCCAGGTGTTTCCGGTCCGGCGAGGCCCCGCCGACGGGACCGGACGGACCCGGGAGAGCCGCCACGGAGGCGGTGTCCGCCCACGCCGGGGAGCGGTGGGGCGGGGGGCCCGCGGGGGTGGTGGCACCGGGCTGCGCCGGTCGCCCGACCGGGGACGGCCGTACCCGCGGGCTGCAGGGACCGGACCCCCGGGCGGGTGGACCGGACTTACGGGGGGGGGTGGGCCCGGTTCCGCGCGGGTGGGACCGGGCCCGGGCGGGTCACCGCCCGTTGAAGGCGTCCTTCAGCCGCGAGAACAGCCCCTGCTGCCCCGGCTGGAACTGGCCCTGGGGCCGCTCCTCACCGCGCAGTTTGGCCAGCTCGCGCAGCAGGCGCTCCTGCTCGGGATCGAGCTTGCCCGGGGTCTGCACCTCGACGTGCACGATGAGGTCGCCCCGGCCGCCGCCGCGCAGGTGGGTGATGCCCCGGTCGTGCAGCGGGATCGACTGGCCGGACTGGGTGCTCGGCCGGATGTCGACCTCCTCCATGCCGTCGAGCGTCTCCAGCGGCACCTTGGTGCCGAGGGCCGCCGCCGTCATCGGGATGGTGACCGTGCAGTGCAGGTCGTCGCCGCGGCGCTGGAACACCGAGTGCGGCAGTTCGTGGATCTCGACGTACAGGTCGCCCGCCGGACCGCCGCCGGGACCGACCTCGCCCTCGCCGGCCAGCTGGATGCGGGTGCCGTTGTCCACACCGGCCGGGATCTTGACGGTGAGGGTGCGGCGGGAGCGGATCCGCCCGTCGCCGGCGCACTCCGGGCACGGGTTCGGGACGACCGTGCCGAAGCCCTGGCACTGGGGGCAGGGACGCGAGGTCATGACCTGGCCCAGGAAGGACCGGGTCACCTGGGACACCTCGCCGCGTCCGCGGCACATGTCGCAGGTCTGGGCCGAGGTACCGGGAGCCGCGCCCTCGCCGCTGCAGGTGGAGCAGACGATCGCGGTGTCGACCTGGAGTTCCTTGGTGGTGCCGAAGGCCGCCTCGTCGAGCTCGATCTCCAGCCGGATCATGGCGTCCTGGCCGCGCCGGGTGCGCGAGCGCGGGCCCCGCTGGGACGCCGTCCCGAAGAAGGCGTCCATGATGTCGGAGAAGTTGCCGAAGCCCCCCGCACCGAACCCACCGCCCGCGCCGGCACCGCCGGCCTGCTGCGACAGCGGGTCGCCGCCGAGGTCGTAGACCTGCTTCTTCTGCGGGTCCGACAACACCTCGTAGGCGGCGTTGATCTCCTTGAACCGCTCCTGCGTCTTCGGATCGGGATTGACGTCCGGGTGCAGCTCGCGGGCGAGCCGGCGGAACGCCTTCTTGATCTCATCCTGCGACGCGTCGCGGCGCACGCCGAGTACGGCGTAGTAGTCCGTGGCCACTTAAGACTCCGCCAGGATCTGTCCGACGTACCGTGCCACTGCGCGTACCGCTCCCATCGTTCCGGGGTAGTCCATGCGGGTCGGTCCGACCACGCCGAGCTTGGCTACTGCCTCGCCGCCCGAACCGTAGCCGACCGACACGACGGACGTGGAGTTGAGTCCTTCGTGGGCGTTCTCGTGACCGATCCGGACGGTCACACCCGGATCCTTCGCCTCACCGAGGAGTTTGAGGAGCACGACCTGCTCCTCCAGGGCCTCCAGCACGGGTCGGATCACGAGAGGAAAGTCATGTCCGAAGCGGGTGAGATTGGCGGTGCCGCCGATCATCAACCGCTCCTCGTTCTCCTCGACGAGCGTCTCCAGCAGGGTGGAGAGCACCATCGAGACCGTACCGCGGTCCTCGGCCTCGAAGGCCTCCGGGAGGTCCTCCAGCAGCGTCGGCACATCGGTGAACCGGCGCCCCGCGACCCTGCTGTTGAGGCGCGCCCGCAGATCCGCCAGCGAGGCGTCGCCGAACGGCACCGGGCAGTCCACCACCCGCTGCTCGACCCGGCCGGTGTCGGTGATCAACACCAGCATCAGCCGTGCGGGGCCGAGGGAGAGCAGTTCCACGTGCCGGACCGTCGAGCGGGTCAGCGACGGGTACTGCACGACGGCGACCTGGCGGGTGAGCTGCGCGAGCAGCCGCACCGTACGGGCCACCACGTCGTCGAGGTCGACGGCGCCGTCGAGGAAGTTCTGGATGGCGCGCCGCTCGGGCGCGGTCATCGGCTTGACGCCGGCCAGCTTGTCGACGAACAGCCGGTAGCCCTTGTCGGTGGGGATCCGCCCGGCACTGGTGTGCGGCTGGGCGATGAACCCCTCGTCCTCCAGGGCCGCCATGTCGTTGCGGACCGTGGCCGGGGACACGCCGAGGCTGTGCCGCTCGGTGAGCGCCTTGGAGCCCACCGGCTCCTCGGTGCCGACGTAGTCCTGGACGATGGCGCGCAGCACCTGAAGCCTGCGTTCACTCAGCATCGCGCCCTCCTCCGGAAGTCGTTCCCCTCGGTGCACCGCCTGGCACTCTGTGCGTCCGAGTGCCAAACCTCCCCGGCCCAGTCTACGGCGGTGGGGTACGCAGCGGGCAAGGCCGGGGGCCGGTGGAGCGCACGCCCGCACAGCCCGGCGGCGGGACGGGGGCCCTGGGCGGGGCGGGCGGGGTCGCGGCGGTCGCGGCTGAGCGCCTAGCGTCAGAGTATGACGATCACCTGGGAAGCGGCGGGCTGGGAGCAGCTTGCCGCCGGTGTCGGGCGCTGGCGGCTGCCGCGCTGGGACTGCACGGCCGGACTGGTCGTCGGCGGAAGCGCGGTGCTGCTGATCGACGCGGGGTCGAGCCTCGCGGAGGGCGCACGGCTGCGCGCGGCAGCCGAGGCCCGCACCGGTCACCGGGTGACGCGCCTCGCCCTCACCCATCCGCACTTCGACCACGTCTTCGGGGCGGCCGCCTTCGCGGGCGCCGAGGTGTACGCGGCGGTCGGCGTGGACGCGGTGCTCTCCCAGGCACGCGACCGCGAGGAACTGCGCGCGGACGCGGTGGCGAACGGCCTGGACGCGGCAGCGGCCGAGGAGGCGTCCGACGCGCTGCCCCGGGTGCGCCACGCGGTTTCCGGGGAGTGGACGCTCGACCTGGGCGGCGGCCGGCAGGTGCTGCTGGCGAACGTGGGGCCCGGTCACACGGCCCACGACCTGGCGGTCCTCGTCCCGGGCGACGTCTCCGGCGGCCCGGAGGTGGTGTTCTGCGGGGACCTGGTCGAGGAGTCCGGCGAGCCGCAGGCGGGACCCGACGCGGTGCCCTCCCGCTGGCCGGACGCCCTCGACCGGCTGCTGGCGCTGGGCGGGGAGGACGCACGGTACGTGCCGGGCCACGGCGCGGTGGTGGACGCCGGGTTCGTCAGGGCGCAACGGGACTCGCTGGCGACGCGCTTCGGCGTGTCGCGCTGACGTCGCGGGGTTCCGGGGAGGGTTTCTCCTATCGTCGTTCGAATGTGCCCACCCGTCTCCCACCACCCCCCTTCCAAGGAAGGCCCTTCGGGCCGGCCCGGTTTTCCCGTCTCCCACCACCCCCCTTCCAAGGAAGGCCCTTCGGGCCCACGCGTGCGGGCGTACTCGCCCGACCTCACGCCGCCGTGGAAGAAGACCCGACCGGCCCCCGAGGTGCCGGCGGAGCCCGGACTGGTGGTGGAGGAGCCCGGCACCGGCTTCTGCGGCGCGGTGATCCGCTGCGAGGCGGGCACGGTGACCCTGGAGGACCGGTTCGGCAAGCACCGGGTGTTCCCGATGGAGCCGCGCGGGTTCCTGCTGGAGGGCCGTGTGGTGACGCTCGTCAGGCCGTCCTCGGAACCGGTGCGGCCCTCCCGCACCGCCTCCGGTTCGGTCGCCGTCCCCGGCGCCCGTGCGCGGGTGGCCCGGGCCGGCCGCATCTTCGTCGAGGGCCGGCACGACGCGGAACTGGTCGAGAAGGTGTGGGGCGACGACCTGCGCATCGAGGGCGTGGTGGTGGAGTACCTGGAGGGCGTCGACGACCTCCCCGCGATCGTCGAGTCCTTCTCCCCCGGCCCGGACGCCCGGCTCGGCGTCCTGGTGGACCACCTGGTGCCGGGCACGAAGGAGTGGCGGATCGCCGAGGCCGTGACGAGTGACCACGCACTCGTGGTGGGTCACCCGTACGTGGACGTCTGGCAGGCCGTGAAGCCCGCTTCCCTCGGTATCGCCGCCTGGCCCGAGGTGCCGCGCGGGCAGGACTGGAAGACGGGCGTGTGCCGGGCGCTGGGCTGGCCGGAGAACACCGGCGCGGTGTGGCGGGCCATCCTGGAGCGGGTGGGGTCGTACCGGGACCTGGAGCCGGAGCTGCTGGGCTGTGTCGAGCGTCTCATCGACCACGTGACCGTTCCCTGATTCCCGCGGCCCCTCAGTCCACCAGGTCCCGCACCACCGCGTCCGCCAGCAGACGCCCCCGCAGGGTCAGCACCGCCCGCCCCTCCGCGTACGGCTCCTGCTGCAGGAGCCCGTCCGCCAGTGCCCGCCGGGAGGCCGCGCGCCCCGGCGCCCGCAGCAGCTCCAGCGGCACGCCCTCCCGCAGCCGCAGCTCCAGCAGGATCCGCTCGACGCGGCGGTCCTCGTCCGACAGGACCTCGCGGCCCGCTCCGGGGGAACGGCCCTCGGCGAGGGCGGCCGCGTAGGCACCGGGGTGCTTCACGTTCCACCAGCGGACGCCGCCGACGTGGCTGTGCGCGCCCGGGCCCGCGCCCCACCAGTCGGCGCCCCGCCAGTACAGCTCGTTGTGCAGGCAGCGGCCCGCCGCCGAGGTGGCCCAGTTGGACACCTCGTACCAGTCGTAGCCCGCCGCCGACAGGGCGTCCTCGGCGATCAGGTAGCGGTCGGCGTGCACGTCGTCGTCGGTCGCGGGGATCTCGCCCCGGCGGATCCGGCGGGCGAGCTGCGTGCCCTCCTCGACGATCAGGGCGTAGGCGCTGACGTGGTCGGGGCCGGCTCCGATCGCGGCGTCCAGGGAGGCCCGCCAGTCGTCGTCGGACTCACCCGGGGTGCCGTAGATGAGGTCGAGGTTGACGTGGCCGAAGCCGGCGGCCCTGGCCTCCGCGACGCAGGCCTCGGGGCGGCCCGGGGTGTGGGTGCGGTCCAGCACCTTCAGGACGTGCCGCCGGGCGCTCTGCATCCCGAAGGAGATCCGGTTGAAGCCGCCGTCCCGCAGGGCGGCCAGGTAGGCCGGGTCGACGGACTCGGGGTTGGCCTCCGTGGTGATCTCCGCGTCCGCGGCCAGGC
Source organism: Streptomyces sp. MS06 (assembly GCF_047200655.1). NCBI lineage: Bacteria > Bacillati > Actinomycetota > Actinomycetes > Kitasatosporales > Streptomycetaceae > Streptomyces > Streptomyces sp. MS06. The sequence goes on along the minus strand of NZ_JBJZOJ010000063.1, from coordinate 21,118 downwards.
CGAACTCCTCGCGGATCGCGTCCAGCATCCGCACCAGGTCGCCGGCGGCCAGCAGGGTCGGCGTGCCGCCGCCGACGAACACGGTGCGGACCTCCCGCGGATCGTCGCCGAGGACTTTGCGGGCGAGGCGCACCTCGTCGACGAGCGTGCCGGCGTAGTTGTCCCGGGAGGCCAGCACGCCGCCCGAGCCGCGCAGTTCGGTGGCGGTGTAGGTGTTGAAGTCGCAGTAACCGCAGCGGGTCGCGCAGTAGGGGACGTGCAGGTAGAACCCGAGGGGGCGGTCGGCGGCCGCGGCGAGCGCCTGCGGGGGCAGCGCACCGTCGCCGGGGACGGGCTCGCCGTCGGGGAGTGCGGAAGGCATGCCTTCCATTGTCCAGCACCGCGTGTCCGGCACCGCGTCCGCCGGCCGGTGCCCGGCGGCCGGCGCCCGGCAGCCGGCGGGCCTCCTCCCGTCCGGCGGGAGCCGTCCGGCCGTACGGAGGCAGCTGTGCGGAGGGAACGGGGGGAGCCGCACGGGGGGAGCCGCACGGCGGGAGCCGCACGGTGCCCCGTCCTGCGGGCTCCGCGCCGCTGACCGTACGGCGCCCCGGGGGTGGCCGGTGTGCGGCGGGGCTGAGCGGTGGGCCTACTCCGCCTGGAGCACCAGCAGCGCCAGGTCGTCCTCCGGCGGCTGCCCGCCGAAGTCGTGCACCAGTCGCCGGATGCGCTCGGCGATCAGCTCCGCGCTCAGTCCCGCGCATCCGGCGAGGGCCCGCGCCAGCCCGTCCCCGTCGTCGAGCTGGCGGGACCCGGAGCGCCGCTCCGTCACCCCGTCGGTGACGCACAGCAGGCTGTCGCCGGGCCGCAGCTCGACGGTCTCGCTGGTGTACGTCTCGTCCTCGACGACACCGAGCAGGGTCTGCGGGCGGGCGACCGGGCGGACGGCCCCGTCGGGGCCGAGGAGCAGCGGCAGGGGGTGTCCGGCGCAGGCGAGGGTGCAGCGGACACCGCCGTCGAACGGGGTCAGCTCCCCGTACAGCAGGGAGAGGAAGCGGGTCTGCGGGCCGTCGACCGGGCCGACGGGGCCGGCGAAGGCCCGGGCGGCGGCGTCCGCGGTCTCCGTGGCGTCGTCGAGGAGGAGCTGGTTGAGCCGGTCCAGGACGTCGGCGACGCCGTAGCCCTCCCGGGCCAGCAGCCGGAGCCAGGGCCGGGCCAGCCCGATCACGACGGCGGCCTCGGGACCCTTGCCCTGCACGTCGCCGACGGCGAAGCACCAGCGGCCGCCGCCGACCGGGAACAGGTCGTAGAAGTCGCCGCTGGGTCCGCCCTTCTCGCGGGGCTCGTAGACGAGGGCGCTGCGCATGCCGGGGATCTCGGCGACCGCGCCGGGCAGCAGCCCGCGCTGCAGCACGGCGCTGATGGTCGCCTGCCGGGCGTACTGGCGGGCGGCCCCGATGGCGAGCGCCACCCGGCGGCTGAGGTCCTCCACCAGCCCGGTGACCTCGTCGGGGAAGCGCAGCAGCCCGGCCCGGCCGATGACCAGGGTGCCCAGCGGGCGGCCGCCCGCGACCAGGCGGTACGCCAGCGCCGCGCCGTGCGACCCGCGGACGCCGAAGGCGGCCCCCGGCCACGGGTACGGGTCGGGTCCGCAGCCCGGCCCGTCGGCGGGGCACGGCGGCGCCTTCTCCAGTACCCGGCGCAACTGCTCGGTGAGGTTCTCGCTGCCGTGCCAGACCCGCGCGAGGCGGGGCCCGTCCGGGCCGGCACCGCCGCGGTGGCCGCGGCCGCTGATCTCGTCCTCCAGCCACACCGCGCACCAGTCGGCCAGGCGCGGCACGAGCAGCTGCCCGGTGAGGGCGGCGACCAGGTCCTCGTCGAGCTGCCCGGCGAGCAGGTCGGAGGCCTCGGCGAGGAAGGAGAGCGCGCCCCGGCCGAGCCAGTCCCCCTCCCGATCCGCCGTCCGCGGTTCCGGCGCGAGCACCCCGGCGAGGTGCAGGGCGGCGCCGAGGGCGTGCTCGTCGTCCGGGCCGCACGCGTAGTCGGCGACCGGGCCGGACAGGCCGTCGAGGCGGTCCGCCTCCGGGCGGCCGCCGCCCCCGCGGTGGCCGCTGCGGCGGCCACCGTTCTGGTGGTGGTCCCGGTGGTGGTTCTCGTGGTGGTTCTCGTGGTGGTCCTGGTGGCGGCGGTCCTCGTCCTCCGCGGGCAGCCGGGCCCACACGGTCTTGGCGCCCCGGCGGTAGGTGACGCCCCATGCCTGGGCCAGCGCGGAGACCAGGCGCAGTCCGCGGCCGTACTCGGGGGGCTCGTACGGCTGGCGCGGGGCGGGGTCGTCGCGGGGGGCGCGGGACGGGTGCCGGTCGGAGACCTCGATGGTGACGGTGCCGGCGGCCGCCAGCTCGCACAGCAGCTCCACGTCGGTGCCGGCGTGGACGACGGCGTTGGTGACGAGTTCGCTGGTGACGAGCATCGCGTCCGCGGTGAGCCGGTCGGTGAGGTGCTGCGCGCCGGGCGGGCCCAGCTCGGCCCAGCGCTGCAGGGCGGCACGGACCAGCGCGCGGGCGGAGCCGGGGGCGACGGGGCCGCCGGGCAGCGTGGCACGCGTACGGGCGCCGCCGCCGTACGCCGCCGCATGCTCCGTACCGGGCGGAGCGGCCTCGCAGACATCGGAAGCGGTCTCCCGCTGGGTCGGAAGGACCCCCATCGGCAACTCCCGAACACGTCGGACGAATGGCTCTCGGTCGCTGCCGACAGGGTGACAGAACGACCGCGTCCATAAGCGGGGAGTTACCGAAGTGGGTCGCCAAGTCTGCGGATCCCGTACCGCGTGCGGTCGCAGTCCGACGCGAAGTCGCCCCGATGCGAACATCGGGGGGCGTGCCGTGCCGCCCCGGCGCGGCGGGGCGGGGCGGCACCGGAACCGGAAGCGGCGGGGCGGCGGCCTGCCCCGGCGGTCCCGTGGGCGGGTCAGGCCTCGCGCGCCCCGGCGTACATCTCGTCGATCAGGTGCCGGTACTCGCGCTCCACCACCGGTCGCTTCAGCTTCAGGCTCGGCGTGATCTCACCGTGCTCCACGTCGAGGTCCCGCGGCAGCAGCCGGAACTTCTTGACCGTCTGCCAGCGCTGGAGGCCCTCGTTGAGCCGGGTGACGTAGCCCTCGACCAGTTCCACGGTGGCCGGCGCGGCGACGACCTCCGCGTAGGACCTGCCCTCCAGCCCGTTCTCCTTCGCCCAGTCGAGCAGAGCGGCCTCGTCCAGGGCGATCAGCGCGGTGCAGAAGTTCCGGTCGGCACCGTGCACCAGGATGTTGGAGACGTACGGGCAGATGGCCTTGAACTGCCCCTCCACCTCGGCGGGGGCGATGTACTTGCCGCCGGACGTCTTGATGAGGTCCTTCTTGCGGTCGGTGATCCGCAGGTAGCCGTCCGGCGAGAGCTCACCGATGTCGCCGGTGTGGAACCAGCCGTCCGACTCCAGGACCTCGCCGGTCTTCTCGGGCAGCTTGTGGTAGCCCTGCATGATGCCCGGGCCGCGCAGCAGGATCTCGCCGTCCTCGGCGATGCGGACCTCGGTGCCGGGCAGCGGCTTGCCGACGGTGCCGGTGCGGTAGGCCTCACCGGGGTTGACGAAGGAGGCCGCGGAGGACTCGGTGAGGCCGTAGCCCTCCAGGATGTGGATGCCGGCGCCGGAGAAGAAGTAGCCGATCTCGGGCGCGAGGGCGGCGGAGCCCGAGACGCAGGCCCGGAGGTTGCCGCCGAAGGCCTCGCGGATCTTGCTGTAGACGAGGACGTCCGCGACCTTGTGCTTGGCGCCCAGGGAGAACGGCACGGCGGCGGTGCCGGTGCGGCGGAAGCTCTCCTGGGCCGCCTTGGCGTACTCGCGGGCGACGCCCGCGGCCCACTGGAAGATCTTGTACTTGGCGCCGCCTCCGGCCTTCGCCTTGGCCGCGACCCCGTTGTAGACCTTCTCGAAGATGCGCGGGACGGCCGCCATGTACGTCGGCTGCACGACCGGCAGATTCTCGATGATCTTGTCGACGCGGCCGTCGACCGCGGTGACGTGCCCGACCTCGATCTGGCCGGAGGTGAGCACCTTGCCGAAGACGTGCGCGAGCGGCAGCCACAGGTACTGCACGTCCTCGGCGGTGACCAGTCCGGTCGCCGCGATCGCCTTCGCCATGTACGACCAGCTGTCGTGCGGCAGCCGCACGCCCTTGGGGCGGCCGGTGGTGCCGGAGGTGTAGATCAGGGTGGCGAGCTGGTCCTTGGTGATCTTGGCGACCCGCTCCCTGACCAGGTCGGGATCCTTCTCCAGCCGGGCGGCGCCCCGGCGCTCCAGCTCGGCGAGGGAGAGCACGTCGTCGGCGGGCTCGACACCGGCCGCGTCGATGACGACGACATGGGTCAGCTCGGGCAGCTCGGCCCGCTTCTCCTGCGCCTTGGCCAGCTGCTCCGCGTTCTCCGCGATCAGCACCCGGCTCTCCGAGTCGGAGAGGATGAACTGCGACTCGTCGGCGTTGGTCTGCGGGTAGATCGTCGTGGTGGCCGCGCCGGCGCACATGATCCCGAGGTCGGCGAGAATCCACTCGACCCGGGTGGCGGAGGCGAGCGCCACCCGCTGCTCCGGCTGCACACCCAGCTCGATCAGACCGGCCGCGATCGCGTAGACCCGCTCGGCGGCCTGCGCCCAGCTGAGCGACCTCCACTCGTCGGGGCCCTCCCCCGCGGCCGCCGGCACCGGGTAGCGGTAGGCCTCGGCGTCCGGGGTGGCCGCCACGCGGTCCAGGAAGAGGCCCGCAACGGACGGCGGACGGTTCTCGATCAGTGTCTGTGCGTCGGTCACGACATCCTCCGGGGCCCGCGGCAGTGCGGCTGGCTCGTGCGGCCAGCTCTGCTCGGCTGGCTCGGTGCGGCTGGTTCCTACCCGCGAGACTCCTTGTTTAACTCGCGAGTAACTATCGAGCAGGGATCAGAGTAAGGGGCATCCGGCCACGGCGTAAGGGGCCGCGCCCTGTCTCTTCCTCCACAGCGCCGGGGCGGGAAGGCGCGGGGGTCCGCCGCGCTTCCGCGCGGCGGACCCCCGTTCGCAGCCGGTTCCGGCCGGTGGGCCGGCCCCGGCCCCGGCTACTTCTTGCCCTTGGCCGATGCGGCGCCGTCGTCGCTGGAGAGAACGGCGATGAAGGCCTCCTGCGGGACCTCCACGGAACCCACCATCTTCATCCGCTTCTTGCCCTCCTTCTGCTTCTCCAGCAGCTTCCGCTTGCGGGAGATGTCACCGCCGTAGCACTTGGCGAGGACGTCCTTGCGGATCGCGCGGATGGTCTCGCGGGCGATGACCCGGGACCCGATGGCGGCCTGGACCGGCACCTCGAAGCTCTGCCGCGGGATCAGCTCCCTGAGCTTGGCGACCAGCCGCACACCGTACTGGTAGGCCTGGTCCTTGTGGGTGATCGCCGAGAAGGCGTCCACCTTGTCGCCGTGCAGCAGGATGTCCACCTTCACCAGCGAGCTGGCCTGCTCGCCGGTGGGCTCGTAGTCCAGCGAGGCGTACCCGCGGGTCTTCGACTTGAGCTGGTCGAAGAAGTCGAAGACGATCTCCGCGAGGGGAAGCGTGTAGCGGATCTCGACCCGGTCCTCGGACAGGTAGTCCATGCCGAGGAGGGAGCCCCGCCGGGTCTGGCACAGCTCCATGATCGCGCCGATGAACTCCGTCGGGGCCAGCAGCGTCGCCCGGACGACCGGCTCGTACACCTCCCCGATCTTCCCCTCGGGGAACTCGCTCGGGTTGGTCACCGTGTGCTCGGTGCCGTCCTCCATGATCACGCGGTAGACCACGTTCGGCGCGGTGGCGATCAGGTCGAGCCCGAACTCCCGCTCCAGCCGCTCCCGGATCACGTCCAGGTGCAGCAGGCCCAGGAAGCCGACGCGGAAACCGAAGCCGAGGGCGGCGGAGGTCTCCGGCTCGTAGACCAGCGCGGCATCGTTGAGCTGCAGCTTGTCCAGCGCCTCGCGCAGCTCCGGGTAGTCGGAGCCGTCCAGCGGGTACAGCCCGGAGAAGACCATGGGCTTGGGGTCCTTGTAGCCGCCGAGCGGCTCCTCGGCTCCCTTGGACTGGCTGGTGACGGTGTCACCCACCTTGGACTGGCGCACGTCCTTCACACCGGTGATCAGGTAGCCCACCTCGCCGACGCCGAGACCGTCGGCCGGGAGCATCTCCGGCGAGTTGGTGCCGATCTCCAGCAGTTCGTGCGTGGCGCCGGTGGACATCATCCGGATCCGCTCGCGCTTGTTGAGCTGACCGTCGATGACACGGACGTACGTCACCACACCGCGGTAGGAGTCGTAGACCGAGTCGAAGATCATCGCGCGGGCGGGCGCGTCGGCGACGCCGACCGGGGCCGGGACCTCCCCGACGACCTTGTCGAGCAGGGCCTCGACGCCGAGCCCGGTCTTGGCGGACACCTTGAGCACGTCGTCGGGCTCGCAGCCCACGAGGTTGGCGAGCTCCTCGGAGAACTTCTCCGGCTGCGCCGCGGGCAGGTCGATCTTGTTGAGCACGGGGATGATCGTGAGGTCGTTCTCCATCGCCAGATACAGGTTGGCGAGGGTCTGCGCCTCGATGCCCTGCGCGGCGTCGACGAGGAGAATGGTCCCCTCGCAGGCGGCGAGGGACCGGGACACCTCGTACGTGAAGTCGACGTGCCCCGGTGTGTCGATCATGTTGAGGATGTGCGTACTGCCCTGGCCGGGGCCCGTGGACGGGGCCCAGGGCAGGCGCACCGCCTGGGACTTGATCGTGATGCCGCGCTCGCGCTCGATGTCCATCCGGTCGAGGTACTGAGCACGCATCTGCCGCTGCTCGACCACACCGGTCAGCTGGAGCATCCGGTCGGCGAGCGTGGACTTGCCGTGGTCGATGTGCGCGATGATGCAGAAATTGCGGATCAGAGCCGGGTCGGTGCGGCTCGGCTCGGGCACATGGTTAGGGGTCGCGGGCACGCAGGGTCCTGATTCTTGAGGGGTTCGCAGCGTCTGCGGTCTCGGGTCGGAGCGATACGCAGCCTCCATGGTCCCACGGGCCGGGACCACCGACCGGTTTGGGCCACTCTCGGCCCCGCTGCTAAGGTGGGGGGCTGTGCCTCATGCCCTCTCATCATGGGGTGCACCCTCAAGAAATCACCGGCACGGGACCTCACGGGCCCGTGCCAGAACCTGAAAAGGCTCTTTCGTGGCGAACATCAAGTCCCAGATCAAGCGGATCAAGACCAACGAGAAGGCGCGCCTGCGCAACAAGGCCGTCAAGTCGTCGCTCAAGACCGCGATCCGCAAGGCCCGTGAGGCCGCCGCCGCGGGTGACACCGAGAAGGCCGTCGAGTACCAGCGCGCCGCCGCGCGTCTGCTGGACAAGGCCGCCTCCAAGGGCGTCATCCACAAGAACCAGGCCGCCAACAAGAAGTCGGCGCTGGCTCAGAAGGTCGCTGCCGTCAAGGGCTGAGTCGGCGGGCCGCACGGCTCACTCCGACTCCGACTTGAACGCCGGAAGGACCCAGGGCGGGCCCTCTCTCATCCGCCCCCGACCGGCAACCCCGAGCTTGTCCGCGGCCTGCGTTCGCCACGCGGGGACGAGCTCACCGGCGTGAACCGACAGGCCCCGCCGCCCACCCCTGCCCGGGGCGGGCGGCGGGGCCTTCGGCGTGCCCGTGGCCCGCTCCGGGCCACGATCACCGCCCGGCGGCACCGCGGTGCCGCTCCGCCCGGACCGCGGTGCCGCCGCCCCCCGCGGCGCGGCGGCGTCCCAGGGGGCGGGGTGCGCAGCTCGCCCCCGCCCGGTGGCCGTATCACGCGGGCCGGAGCGGTGTCGCGGGCGGGCCGTGGTGGCGCCTCAGGACCAGAAGGCGTCGGCCGTCTCGATGTCCCGGTTGCATTGGTCCAGATCGGAGACCTTGTCCCCGACGATCCGGAAGACGATCACCTCGTCGCTGTCGTACCGCCTGCCCTTGCGTTCCGCGGTGGCGTGGTGCAGGGCGACCGCGTGGCCCCGGCCGTCGACGAAGACGTCCTTCAACTCGGCGCGCATCGTGCCGTCCGTCTCCTGGAAGAGCCGGCCGTACATCTCGATGATCGCGTCCTGTCCCTTGAAGTCGCCCGAGAGCGGGCTGCTGCCGGGCACGTGCTGCGCGCAGTCGGCTGTGAACAGCGTGCGCAGGGTGTCCATGTCCCCTCGCGAAAAGGCGTCGTAGCCCTTGCGGATGAGTGTCGCGTGCGGGTGTTCAGCCATGACGATCGCCCCTCTCCAGCGTTTCGGCGATATGGCTGACACTTCGATTCTCCGCCCCTGCACGGAGCAGGCCAGTCGATCTAGGGGCTCCTGGCACTCCAGCCGGTCTCGTTGCTCACGCTCGTCTTGGACACGCTCGCTCCCCGGTCAGCAGCATGGCCGGCCGAACCAGTCCTAGCCGCGGCCCCGGGACCGCGCCGCGCGGGCGATGGTGACGACGGCCTTCTCCAGGGCGTACTCCGGGTCGTCGCCGCCGCCCTTGACGCCGGCGTCCGCCTCGGCCACGGCGCGCAGTGCGACCGCGACCCCGTCCGGCGTCCAGCCCCTCATCTGCTGCCGCACCCGGTCGATCTTCCACGGCGGCATGCCCAGCTCCCGCGCGAGGTCGGCGGGGCGCCCCCCGCGCGCGGCGGACAGCTTGCCGATGGCCCGCACGCCCTGCGCGAGGGCGCTGGTGATCAGGACGGGTGCCACACCGGTCGCCAGGGACCAGCGCAGCGCTTCCAGCGCCTCGGCGGCGCGGCCCTCCACCGCCCGGTCGGCGACGGTGAAGCTGGACGCCTCGGCACGGCCGGTGTAGTACCTCCCGACGACGGCCTCGTCGATGGTGCCCTCGACATCGGCGACCAGTTGCGAGACCGCGGACGCCAGCTCGCGCAGGTCGCTGCCGATGGCGTCGACCAGCGCCTGGCAGGCCTCGGGCGCGGCGGAACGCCCGGCGGTGCGGAACTCCTGGCGGACGAAGGCCAGCCGGTCGGCGGGCCTGGTCATCTTCGGGCAGGCGACCTCCCTGGCCCCCGCCTTCCGCGCCGCGTCGAGCAGCCCCTTGCCCTTGGCGCCGCCCGCGTGCACCAGCACGAGCGTGATCTCCTCGACGGGCGCGCCGAGATAGGCCTTGACGTCCTTGACGGTGTCGGCCGACAGGTCCTGCGCGCTGCGGACGACCACCACCTTGCGCTCGGCGAACAGCGACGGGCTGGTCAGCTCGGCGAGCGTGCCGGGCTGCAGCTGGTCCGGGGGGAGGTCCCGCACGTCGGTGTCGGCGTCGGCGGCCTTCGCGGCCGCCACCACCTCCTGCACGGCGCGGTCGAGCAGGAGGTCCTCCTGGCCCACGGCAAGGGTCACCGGGGCGAGCGGGTCATCGTTCGCAGTCTTCCTGGCCATCGGGAGAAGCATCCCACGTGCCACTGACAACGCCGTCCGGCCGCGGGGCGCCCCGACACCGGCGCGGGGCGCGAGGCGCGAGGACTGTCGCGCGGCGGCCGGTGGCGGCTCGGGCTCGTGCGGGGCGCCGGGCCCGATTGCGGGCGCGGGCCTGGGTGCGGGTGCGGGTGCGGGTGCGGGCTACGGATGCGGGTCACGCCGCGGGGGCGCAGCGGCGTGACCCGGGTGCGCGGCTCGTCCCGTCCCGTCCCGTCCGCCGGGCCGGCCTAGGGTTCCTCGCGCCACCCGTCCCACTCCCCCGCGAACACGTCGAGCTCCCCGGTGTCCAGGCGTGCCTCCTCGTCCCGGAGCACGACGAGCCACTGCGCGTCCTCCGCGTCGTCCTCACCGGCCAGCGCATCCCGCACCACCTGAGGCTCCTCGGTGAGGCCGAACCTCTCCCCGAGCGCCTCCACGACCTCCTCCGCGGCATCGCGGTCGGGCAGTACCAGCACATGTCGCACATCGCTCACGACGCCATTCTCCGGCACCTCACTTCAACGGGTCGCCACCCGCAGCCGCGCACCGCTCCCGGCGACGGCCAGCGCGCCGTCCCGGTCGGTCCGCAGCACCGCCGCGCCCAGTCCGCGCAGCACCGCGATCGTGCCGGGCGCGGGGTGACCGTACGGGTTGTCCTCTCCACAGGAGATCAGCGCCACCCGCGGAGCCGACAGGCGTATCAGGTCCGGGTCCTGTCGAGCCGAGCCATGATGCGCCACCTTCAGCACGTCCACCGCTCCCAGCAGCCCCGCAGCGGGGGAATGCAGCAGGGCCCGCTGAGCCGGCGGTTCAAGGTCCCCGAGCAGCAGGAGGCGCAGTCCGCCCACCCGGACGAGCAGCGTGACGCTGGCGTCGTTGGGGCCGTCGATCTCCGGCGCGGGCAGCCCGGTCCGGGCCCCGGGCCGGGAACCGGCGGGCGGCCACAGCACCTGCCAGCCCACGTCCGCGACGTGACGCCGCTCGCCGGCCGCGGCCCGGACCAGCGGAACGTGTCGCCGGGCCGCCTCCCGCCCGACGAACGCCGCCTGCCCCGCCGGGGCTTCGAGGCGAGTGGTCTCGATCGCTCCCACCGCCCTGCCGCGGAGCACGCCGGGCAGCCCGGCGACGTGATCCGCGTGGAAGTGCGTCAGCACGACCAGCGGAATCCGGGTGATGCCCAGACCGCGCAGGCAGCGGTCCACGCGCCCCGGGTCGGGGCCCGCGTCCACGACCACGCCGGTGCCGGGGCCCGCCGCCAGCACCACCGCGTCGCCCTGGCCGACGTCGCACATCACCAGGCGCCAGTCCGGCGGCGGCCAGCCGGTCAGCACCCGGGTCAGCGGCGTCGGGCGCACCGCCACCAGCACCAGCAGCAGACCGCAGGCGCCGCACAGCCAGGGTCGCCGCAGCAGCCACCGCCCGGCGACCGCGACCAGCACCGTCACGAGGGCGAGCAGCGCCGCCCCGGCCCAACTGCCCGGCCAGTCCACTCCCGCTCCGGGCAGCGCGGCCCCCGCCCTGGCCACCTCGGCGACCCAGCCGGCGGGCCAGCCGGCGCACCACGCCAGCGCCCGTGCGCACGGCATCGCCACCGGTGCCGCCGCCAGCGCGGCGAAACCCAGCACCGTCGCCGGCGCGACCGCCGGTTCGGCGAGCAGGTTGCACGGCACCGCGACCAGGCTCACCCGGGCGGACAGTAAGGCGACGACCGGCGCGCACGCCGCCTGCGCGGCACCGGCCGCGGCCAGCGCCTCCGCCAGTCTCGGCGGCAGCCCGCGCCGCCGCAGCGCCGCGCTCCACACCGGCGCCGGCCCCAGGAGCGCCGCCGTGGCCAGTACGGACAGCAGGAAGCCGTAGCTGCGCGCCAGCCAGGGGTCGTACAGCACCAGCAGCAGCACGGCCGCGGCCAGGGCCGGCACGAGCGCCCGGCGTCGGCCGGTCGCCAGCGCGAGCAGGACGACCCCCGCGCAGGCCGCCGCCCGCAGCACGCTCGGATCGGGTCTGCACACCACCACGAACGCGAGCATGAGCACCGCCCCGAGCAGCGCGGTGGTCCGCAGGGGCAGACCGAGACGGGGCGCGAGCCCCCGGCGCTCCGCACGCGCGGCGAGTCCGGGCGGTCCCAGGAGCAGCGCCAGGACGACGGTGAGGTTGCTCCCGGAGACGGCCAGGACATGCGTCAGATCGGTCGCCCTGAAGGCTTCGCCGAGTTCCGGCGTGATCCTCGCGGTGTCCCCGACGACCAGCCCGGGCAGCAGCGCCCGCTGGTCCGCGGGCAGCCCGCCGGTGGCGTCGCGCAGCCCTGCCCGCAAACGCCCGGCGAGGCGCTGCACCGCCGACGGCCCCGCCAGCACCGCCGGTGCCGCCCGGTCACGCAGCCTCAGCACGGCCGCGATCCGGTCGCCACCGGCCACCGCCGGCGACAGCCGCCCGGTCACCCGCAACCGTGTCGACGGCAGCAGCCGCCGCCACGGCGAACGCTCCGCCCCGCCGCCGTTCGGCACCGTGCCGCCGTCTGCCGCGGGCGGGGACACGATCACCAGCACCGGGGCGCGCGTGCGCACCGGCCTCCCCGTCGGACGGCCGACCTCCCTCAGGTCGGCCCGCAGCACCACGGACACCGGTGCGGCATGGTCGCCGGTGACACGGGGTCGGCTGAGCCGGGGGTCCGACGTCAGTTCCACCTCGGCGGTCACAGTGGCGTACCGCCGGGCCAGCTCGGGCACCGGCCCGCGCCGCAGGTCGGCGCCGTGCAGCCCGGCCGAGGCGGCGGCCGCCGCCGCGCAGAGCAGTACCGCCGCGAACGTCGCCCCCCGCCACGCCGCGCGCCGCGCCGCCCGCGCCGCCGCCCGCGGACCGGCCGGGCGGCGGTACCGTCCGGCCGACAGCAGCGCGGCGGCCGCGGCAAGGCAGACGAGTACCAGGAGAGCGATCCGCGCCGGCGGTGCGTCCAGTGCCCACGCCGCCGTCACCCAGGCGGCCAGCGCCGGCGGCACGAGCCGCAGGTCCACGGGCGCTTCCTGGCGGGGATGGGCGGCCCCCAGGCGCCCGCCGGCCTCGGCGTGCACGGCAAGGCGACTCGGGGGTGCCTCGCCCCGCCCCGGATCGGTATCGGCGGCCGCGTCGGCGGCCGGCGTGCCGGCGCCGGCGCGCCCCTCGTGGGCGGGGAGGCTCATGGCCGCGCCCTCGGCCCCGCCGCCCTCGACCGGACGGACCGGCCGGTCCGTCGGCGGCTCCGGGGCCGGCTCGTGCACCGCGAGGCGCCGGACCGGCAGCCGGGGTACCGGGCTCGTGCCCCGGCCGGTCACGGGCCGCCTCCTCCCCCGGCCGGGAGCCGCGGACTCCTGCGGTGTGCTCATGGCCGCACCAGGTTCCGCAGGTCGGCGAAGCGCCGCGCGCCGATGCCGTCCACCTCGCGCAGCTCGTCCACCGAGCGGAATCCGCCGTGCCGCAGGCGGTAGTCGATGATGTGACGCGCCAGCACCGGGCCCACGCCGGGGAGGGTGTCGAGCTGATCGGCGGTGGACGTGCTGAGGGACACCGGCACGGCGGGCGCGGCCCCGGGGACACCGCCCGCCGCTCCGCCCACGGAGGTGCCGGGTGCCGGACCCGACCCCTGCGGGAACGCCGTCTCCCCCACGAGGACCTGCTCGCCGTCCACGAGGAAGCGGGCCCGGTTGAGTCCGGTGACGTCCGTGCCGGGCCGTACGCCTCCGGCGGCACGCAGCGCGTCGTCGACCCGCGCGCCCGCGGGCAGGCGGTGGATGCCCGGCTTGCGCACCTTGCCGCCGACGTCCACGACGATCTCGGCCGCGGCACCGGTCCCGCCGGCGCCCGCCCGGGTCCGCTGCACCGGTGGACCGGGCGCCGACCTGTCCGGCTCCCCGGTCCGGTGCGCCTCGCCCCGGTCCCCGGACTCGGCCGCCGCGTAGGGGGCGGCGGCGCGGACCACCTCGGGTGCCGGCACCGGTTCGGTCCGGCCGGACCAGAAGTGCTGTGCCGCGAACACCGCGGCGAGGACGAGCAGCGCGGTCAGTGCGAGGACGCTGCGACGGTCCAGACCGCACCGCGTCTGCAGCCACACCGGCAACCTCTCCCGCAGCGCCGTTCCGGCCCGCGCGCACCAGTCCCCGGATCCGGCGCGGTCCGGTTCACGTGCGAGGAGGACACCCGTGCGCTCGGGCCCGAGGTCCGTGGAACCCGCCGAGCCCGTCTCGGAGGGAGCGGAACCCCCTGCGTCGGGGGCGCGCACCGGTGCGTGCCCGGGGCTCGGATCAGGGCAGGACGGACCCTCCGGGATCGGGCCGCGAGGGCCCGCTCGTCCCGCGTGCGAGCCGAGCGGAGACGCGTTTCCCGAGGAGTGCCCGGGAGCGGCCGAACCGACCGAACCACCCAAACCGGCGGAACTGGCGGAACCGGCAGAACTGGCGGAACTGGCGGAACCAGCCAGACCACTTGAACCAGTGGAACCGCACGACCCGGCCGAGCCGTCGGAACCGGGTGAACGCGCTGAACCGGCTGAACCGCTCGCGCACGAATCGGAGGCGGGTGGGCTGCCCGGCGGAGCCGGGTCAAGGAGCTCGGCACCGGGGGCCGCCGCCGGGCCGGAAGACGCCACTGGGCCGTGGGCAGCCGCTGGGCCGGAGGCCACCTTTGAACCGTGGGCCGCCGTGGAACCGGAGGCCTCCGCCGTCCGGGCCGGGGAAGCAGCGCCGCTGTCGGGCACCACGGCGGCAGCGCCCCCGCCTGCGGCGGCAGCCCTCCGGCGGCGGCCCTGCCCGCTCCGTGCATCCCCGTGGCCGGAGCCGCCGCCCGGCGGACCGGAGTCCACCCCTTCGGGCGGATCGGTGCCCGACTCGCCTGACCCGGCGGGCGGATGGGGGAAGAGGGTGCCGGCGCGCCGCCGGAGCGCCTCGGCCTGCGTGTGACGGTCTCGGCGGCTGCGGACACTGCGGACGAGGCCGAAGACGGGCACCGGCCGGTGACTCGGGCGGCGGTGGGAGCCGGGGAGTCGGCCCGTTGCGCTCGCCGCCCCCTCGTGCGGATGGGATCGAAGTGCCATACGACGAGGATCCGGCAGCACACCGATCCGCGTTGATCTCGCTCAATTTCCGTGGAGAACCGCCTGATTGTGGATAACCACGTCACCCGGAAGGCTCATCCGCGCCGCCGCGGGCACCGCAGGCACCGCTCACCGGGAGGACACCACGGCCCCCAGCAGCCCCGGACCGGTGTGCGCCCCGATCACCGCGCCGACCTCGCTCACATGCAGGTCGGCCAGTCCCGGCACGCGTGCCCGCAGCCGGTCCGCGAGGGCACCCGCGCGGTCGGCTGCGGCGAGATGGTGCACGGCAATGTCGACGGGGGCGCTGCCCGCGCGGTCGGCCACGAGTTCCTCCAGGCGGGCGATCGCCCTGGAAGCCGTGCGCACCTTCTCCAGGGGCTCGATCCGGCCACCCTCCAACTGCAGCAGCGGCTTGACGGCAAGTGCCGAGCCGAGCAGGGCCCGGGCGGCGCCGATCCGGCCACCGCGGCGCAGGTAGTCGAGGGTGTCGACGTAGAAGTAGGCGGAGGTGCCCGCCGCCCGTTTCTCCGCGGCGGTCACTGCTTCGTCGGCCGTGCCGCCGGCCTCCGCCGTCTCGGCGGCGGCGAGTGCGCAGAAGCCGAGCGCCATGGCGACCATGCCGGTGTCGACCACCCGCACCGGCACCGGGGCCTCGCGGGCGGCGGCGACTGCCGCGTCGTAGGTGCCGGACAGTTCGGCCGACAGATGGAGGGAGACGATTGCGTCGGCGCCGGACTCGGCGACTCTGCGGTAGGTCTCGGCGAACTGCTCGGGGCTGGGGCGCGAGGTGGTGACGGACCGTCGCTTCTGCAGGGCCTGGGCGAGGGAGCGGGTCGAGATCTCGGTGCCCTCCTCGAGGGCCTGGTCGCCGAGCACCACCGTCAGGGGCACCGTGGTGATGCCGTGGCGCTCCATCGTCCGTGTCGGCAGGTAGGCCGTTGAATCGGTGACGATCGCGACATGGCGGGACATGAGCTGGAGGTTACCTGCAGTGGCGGGTGGGTGGCAGTCCGGGCCCGCTCGGCCCGGCCGCGAGTGGCCGAATCATGTGGTGCTCTCGGGACGGGGCTTCTTCTGCCACGGGTAGGCCGGACGGCCGCGCGAAGGGGAGAGGGCGGGCCGGGCGGACGGCTGCTCACCGGAGGTGGAGGAGGTGCCGGCCGCGGGCCGGGTACCGCTCGCCGTGTCCGCTTCCCATGGGGGAGGCGGGGTCGACTCCGGAGGCCGCGGGGATGCCGAGGACCGCGGGGAGGCCGAGGACCGGGCGGCCCCCGGGGGGTGGCCGGGTCCCGCGGAGCGGTCGGACGGGGGCGAGGACTCGGCGGTGGTCCAGTGGCGGAGTGCGCCGGCCTCCGTGTCGATCTGAGTGCTCAGGGCGTCGAGGTCGTCGTCGGCGAACCGGCGGGCGCGGTCGCGGGCCGCCCAGCGCAGCGAGTCAGCCGACCGGGTGATCCGTTCGGTGCGCTCACGCAGCCCGGGCAGCCGGTCGGCCAGCGCCGCGCGGTCCGGCTCGGACTCCAGCCGCCTGAGCTCGTCGTCGAGTTCGCGTCCGTGCGAGCTGAGCCGCTGGAACAGGCTCAGGGACTCCTCCAGGGAGCGGTCCTCGGCGACGCCGGCGTGCAGCGCGTCCTGCGTGGCGCGCATCGAGGTGCGCAGTCGGAGCCGCAGCTGGGCGATCTCGCCCGCGGCGCCCGGCTGGGCGAAGGACTTGGCGCGCAGGGTGTGGTCCTCCACCGTGCGGCGGGCCTGGGAGACGGCGCGGTCCACTCCGCGGCGGGCCGCACCGACCGCCTTGACGGTGACGAAGGCGCCGGCGGCCACGAAGAGGAGGAAGAGCAGGGCGAAGACTGCGATCACTGCTTCCACGGTGCTCCTCCTCCGTCCGGCGGTGTCCCACCCGGCCGTGCCACGCCGCGACGCCGTCCCGCCGCCCCTCCACGGTAAACGCAACGGGCGGGCCCGGGGTTCCTGGAGAACCCCGAACCTGCCCGTAGGGGACGACCCGGAGACCGTGCCGCGCGGCACGGTCCGCGATCTCCGTCGCGGCCGCGGTATCGGTCTCGGTCTCGGTCGCGACCGGGGCCGCGACCGAGACCGCGACTAGGCCGGGACGATGTTCACCAACTTCGGCGCCCGTACGATCACCTTGCGGATGCCGCCCCCGCCCAGTGCGGCGACGACCTTCTCGTCGCTCAGCGCCGCCTTCTCCAGTTCCTCCTCGGAGATGGACGGCGCCACCTCCAGGCGCGCCTTGACCTTGCCCTTGATCTGGACGACGCAGGTAACGGTCTCGTCGACGACATACGCGGGGTCGGCGACCGGGAAGTCCCGGTGGACGACGGTGCCGCTGTGGCCCAGCTTGCTCCACAGCTCCTCGGCGATGTGCGGGGCCAGCGGCGCGATCAGCAGCACCAGTGCTTCCGCCACGGATCGGGGCAGGGGGCCCGCGGCCTTGGTGAGCTGGTTGTTCAGCTCGGTGATCTTGGCGATGGCGGTGTTGAACCGCATCCCCTCGAGGTCCTGGCGTACCCCGTCGACGGCCTTGTGCAGCGCGCGGAGCGTCGCCTCGTCGGGCGCGGTGTCGACGACGGTGGCCTCGCCGGTCGCCTCGTCGACGATGTTCCGCCACAGCCGCTGCAGCAGCCGGAACTGGCCGACCACCGCACGCGTGTCCCACGGCCGGGACACGTCCAGCGGGCCCATGGCCATCTCGTACAGGCGCAGGGTGTCGGCGCCGTACTCGGCGCAGATCTCGTCCGGGGTCACCGCGTTCTTCAGCGACTTGCCCATCTTGCCCAGCAGGCGGGTGACCTTCTCGCCCTGGTAGGTGAAGGTGCCCTCGTGCTCCTGCACCTCGGCGGCGGGCACCGCGATGCCGCGGCTGTCGCGGTAGACGTAGGCCTGGATCATGCCCTGGTTGAACAGCTTGTGGAACGGCTCCGCGGAGGAGACGTGCCCCAGGTCGTACAGCACCTTGGACCAGAAGCGCGCGTACAGCAGGTGCAGCACGGCGTGCTCGGCGCCGCCGACGTACAGGTCGACGCCGCCGTGCGGCAGGCCTTCGCGCGGTCCCATCCAGTAGCGCTCGATCTCGGGGTCGACCAGCCGCTCGCTGTTGTGCGGGTCCAGGTAGCGCAGCTCGTACCAGCAGGAACCGGCCCAGTTGGGCATGGTGTTGGTCTCGCGGCGGTACTTCTTCGGGCCGTCGCCCAGGTCCAGGGTGACGTTGACCCAGTCCTCGTTGCGCGACAGGGGTGTCTCGGGCCGGGTGTCGGCGTCGTCCGGGTCGAAGGTGCGCGGCGAGTAGTCCTCGACCTCCGGCAGTTCCAGCGGCAGCATCGACTCGGGCAGGGCGTGGGCCACGCCGTCCTCGTCGTAGACGATCGGGAAGGGCTCGCCCCAGTAGCGCTGGCGGCTGAACAGCCAGTCGCGCAGGCGGAAGTTGACGGTGCCCTCGCCGATGCCCTCGCGCTCCAGCCACTCGGTGATGCGCGTCTTGGCCTCGACGACGCCGAGGCCGTCCAGGGTGACGCCCTCGCCGACCGAGTTGACGATCTTCCCGTCGTAGGAGACGAACGCGTCGTCCCAGGTCGACGCGTCTGTGCCGGGCCCTTCGGTGGAAGCGCCGTCGGCGGAGCCGCCGTCGGACGCCGCGGCGGGTGCGACGACGCAGCGGACCGGCAGTTCGAAGGCGCGCGCGAAGGCGAAGTCGCGGCTGTCGTGGGCCGGGACCGCCATGATCGCGCCGGTGCCGTAGCCCATCAGGACGTAGTCGGCGATGAAGACCGGGATCTGCTCGCCGTTGACCGGGTTGGTGGCGAACGCGCCGGTGAAGACACCGGTCTTGTCCTTGGCCTCGGCCTGCCGCTCGACGTCGGACTTGGCGGCGGCCTGGGCACGGTAGGCGGCGACGGCCTCGGCGGGGCTCGCGTGGCCGCCGGTCCACACCGGGTGGGTGCCCTCGGGCCAGGCGGCCGGCGTGAACTTCTCGACCAGCGGGTGCTCCGGGGCCAGCACCATGTAGGTCGCGCCGAACAGGGTGTCGGGACGGGTGGTGAAGACCGTGATGCGCTCGCCGTCGATCGGGAAGTCGACCCGGGCGCCCTCGGACCGCCCGATCCAGTTGCGCTGCTGCAGCTTGATGGCCTCGGGCCAGTCCAGCTCCTCCAGGTCCTCCAGCAGCCGGTCGGCGTAGGCGGTGATGCGCATGTTCCACTGGCGCAGCTCGGCCTTGAAGACCGGGAAGTTGCCGCGTTCCGAGCGGCCCTCGGCGGTGACCTCCTCGTTGGCCAGCACCGTGCCCAGGCCGGGGCACCAGTTGACGGGTGCGTCGGAGGCGTAGGCCAGGCGGTAGCGGCCCAGCACGCCGGCGCGCTCGGCGGCGTCCAGTTCGTGCCAGGCGCGGGTGGTGCCCGGAACCGCACGCTCACCCGAGGCGAACTGGGCGATCAGCTCGGAGATCGGTCGTGCCCTGTCCGCCTCGCCGTCGTACCAGGAGTTGAAGATCTGCAGGAAGATCCACTGGGTCCACTTGTAGTAGTCCGGGTCGATCGTGGCGAACGACCGGCGCTTGTCGTGGCCCAGGCCCAGCCGGCGCAGCTGGGACTTCATGTTGCCGATGTTGGCCTCTGTCGACACCCTCGGGTGCGTGCCGGTCTGCACCGCGTACTGCTCTGCGGGGAGGCCGAAGGCGTCGAAGCCCAGGGTGTGCAGGACGTTGTGGCCGGTCATCCGCTGGAAGCGGGCGAAGACGTCGGTGGCGATGTAGCCCAGGGGATGGCCCACGTGCAGGCCCGCACCGGAGGGGTACGGAAACATGTCCATGATGAACTTCTTGGGCTTGGCGACCGTCTCCGGGTCACCGGCGAGATCCCCTTCGGGGTTGGGAGCGGCGTAGGTGCCCTCCGCATCCCAGAAGTCCTGCCAGCGCGCCTCGATGTCGGCGGCCATGGCGGCCGTGTAGCGGTGCGGCGCGACCTCTGCCGGCGTGGGTGCGGTGGCGGCGGGGTTCGTCTCGCTCATGATCCTCAAGGCTCCATCGGTCGTCTCTGCCAGCGGCTGTGACACTCAAGAAACGAAAAATCCCCTCGCACAGGAGGGGACGCCGCGCCGATTCCGACCACGATCTCACCGGTGGTCGGCACTGATCAGCGCGGCTCGCTAAGCAGAAGGCGTACGGCACGCATGGCGCTAGGGTACCGCAGCACTTGAGCAAGCCGCGACGCTCTTCCGTACGCCTTGGTGACACGGCAAGCACACCGGAGGCCACCCACGGTTACTTCGCGTACCGACTGCTAAAGGACATTACGCCACTTATACAGTCCGTTGATAACAACGCAATAACTGAAACTGCCTACCCACCGGTATGGCGCCACCTAGAGTGCGGCGGCGGGACCGCTTTCCCGAAACTGCTCGGAGTTGCCCCCATGAACCCTCGTCGTAGTAACACTTCGCTTCCCCTGCCGGGCCGGTCGGCCTACGGGGTGGCGTCGGCCGTCGTCCTGCTCCTGATACCCCTCGTGGTGGTGTTCGGGGGCAACTGGCTGCAGGGCTTCCTGAACTTCGGCGCGGGCGTCCTGTCGCTCGTGTCGCTCAGCTGCTCGGTGATCTGGGGACTCGTCGCCCAGGACCGACTGCTGCTCAACATCCGCCAGCGGATCCTGGCGCAGGGGATCCACCGGGTGACAGCCGTCGCGTCGATCGCGTTCCTGCTGGTCCACGTCGGAGTGAAACTGGCGCTGGACCACACCGGCTGGGGCGCCGCGCTGATCCCGTTCTGGCTCGTCCTGACCGGCGGCGACGACTATCAGGCCGGCTCGGCGCGCGGCAGCGCCTTCCTGATCGGCTGCGGCTCCCTGGCCGCACTGCTGATGATCTTCGTGGGTGTCACCGGCGCGCTGCGGAACCACTTCGCCTCCCCCGCGCCGGTCGCCGCCCGCTGGCGGGCGATGCACATGCTGGCCTACCCGGCCTGGTGCGCGGCGCTGGTCCACGGCCTGTTCGCGGGGCGCGCGGCGAAGACCTTCTTCATGGTGTCGTACGAGCTGTGCCTGGTCGCCGTGGTGGCGGCGCTCGCCCTGCGGGCCGCGCCGCGCCCGTTCAAGCGGAAGGTCGCCGACCGGTTGGCGGCGCTGCTGGGCACCGAGGTGCGCGAGGACCGTGAGGAGGGCGAGTACGCCGAGACGGACCGCGCCGGGGCGGCGGGGGCCGCGTCCGCGGGGCGGGGCGGCGCGGGCCGCCGCGGCGGGGCAGCCGGCCGGGCTCCCCGGTACGACGCCGGGGAGCCGTACGGCACCGGCGGGCAGCGCAGCGGTCAGGAGCAGGCGGGCGGTTTCGCAGCGGCCTACCGGGCCGTCTCCCCCGGGCAGGCGTACACGGCCGGGCAGACCGGGCGCCTGGATCCGTCCGGGAATCTCCAGGCCACCGAGGCGCTGCCGCGCGTCGACGACAGCGGCAGCACCTCGGGCACCTGGCCGATACCGTCCCCGCCCCCGGTCGGCGAGGCGCGCCCGTCGGCCTACGACCCGCTCACGGACACCGCGCACACCACTCCGGCCTACGACCCACTGACCGACACCGGACACACCACCCCCACCTACGACCCACTGACCGACACCG
>NZ_JBJZOJ010000062.1:0-46897 GCF_047200655.1 Streptomyces sp. MS06 | reverse complement strand
TCCGTGGTCTGGTTGCCCCCCCCCCCCCCCCCGGACCGCGGAACGGGAAGGGCGCGCCGCGGCAGCCGGTCCGGTCCGGTCTGCGGCGAGACGCGGCCGTCGTGCGCCTGCCCGCCCGTGTCGCGCACCCCGCGCGGCGGTGCGGCGGACGCGGCGGCGCGGGCGGTCGCGCGCCACACTGGAGGGAAGGAGCGTACGGCCCGTGGACTGGTTCTGGTTCTCCGCACCCGACTACTGGCTGAGCCGGCTGGTCTTCCAGCGGGCCCTGGCCGGTGTCTACCTGGTCGCGTTCCTGACCGCGGTCCTGCAGTTCCGGCCGCTGCTGGGCTCGCGCGGGCTGCTCCCGGTCCCCCGGTTCCTGGGGCGGGTGCCGTTCCGGCACTCCCCCAGCCTGTTCCACCTGCGCTACTCCGACCGCCTCTACGCGGCCTGCTGCTGGACGGGCTGCGCGGTGTCGGCGGCGCTGCTGGCCGGCCTGGACTCGGTGCTGCCGCTGTGGGGCGGGATGCTGCTGTGGCTGGTGCCGTGGGTGCTGTACCTGTCGCTCGTCAACGTCGGTCAGACCTGGTACTCCTTCGGCTGGGAGTCGCTCCTGCTGGAGACCGGGTTCGTGGCCGTCCTGCTCGGCAACGAGGAGGTCGCGCCGCCGGTCGTGGTGCTGTTCCTGCTGCGTTGGATCCTGTTCCGGGTCGAGTTCGGGGCGGGCCTGATCAAGATGCGCGGCGACGCCTGCTGGCGGAGGCTGACGTGCCTGGACCACCATCACGAGACCCAGCCGATGCCGGGGCCGCTGAGCTGGTTCTTCCACCGGCTGCCCGCGCCCCTGCACCGGGTGGAGGTGGCGGCCAACCACGTGACCCAGCTCGTGGTGCCCTTCCTGCTGTTCGCTCCGCAGCCGATCGCCGCGGGCGCGGCCTCGGTGATGATCCTCACCCAGCTGTGGCTGGTGCTGTCCGGCAACTTCGCCTGGCTGAACTGGCTCACCATCGTGCTGGCGCTGCCGGTGCTGCGCTACCCGGACGGCGGCGCGCCGCCGTCAGCGCCCGGCACGGCCCCGCCCTGGTTCGAGGCCGTCGTGCTCGCGGTGGCGGCACTGCTGGTGTTCCTCAGCCACCGACCGGTGCTCAACATGGTCTCCCGCCGGCAGGTGATGAACCGCTCCTTCGACCCGCTCCACCTGGTCAACACCTACGGCGCCTTCGGCAGCGTCAGCCGCGTCCGCCACGAGGTGGTCATCGAGGGCACCCGCGACGGAGTACCGCGCGAGACCTCCGAGTGGCGGGAGTACGAGTTCCGGGGCAAGCCCGGCGACCCGCGGCACTGGCCCCGCCAGTTCGCGCCGTACCACCTGCGCCTGGACTGGCTGATGTGGTTCGCCGCGCTGTCGCCCGCCTATGCCGGGCCCTGGTTCGGCACACTGGTGGAACGGCTGCTGGAGAACGACCGGGACACGCTGCGGCTGCTGCGGCGTTCCCCGTTCCCGCCGGACGAGCCGCCCCGGTACGTCCGCGCCCGCCTCTTCCGGTACCGCTTCACCACCTGGCGGGAGTTGCGGGAGACGGGGGCGTGCTGGCAGCGGACGTACGTGCGGGAGTTCCTGCCGCCGACTCGGCTGGCGGGTGACGGCACCGGGGACTGAGTCCGTGCGGGTGACGGTCCCGCACCGCCGGAGGCCCCGAGGTGCAGCACCGGCGTGTGGCGCGCCCCGGTCAGGCGCGGCGCAGCCGCAGGGTCACCAGTTCGAAGGGGCGCAGGCGTACGGCGATCCGGTCGCCGTCGACGTCCGGTGCCGGCACCTCGGGCAGGGGACGCTCCAGCAGGTCGGTGGCGGCCGCGGCACGCACCGGGAAGCCGACGGTCAGCGTGGCGCGGGCACGGCCGCCGTGGGCCTCGTGGAAGCGGACCACCACGTCGCCGCTGCCGTCGTCCGCGAGTTTCACCGCCGTGACGACGACCGAGTCCCGGTCGACGGCGACCAGCGGCTCGACGGCACCGGCGCCGGTCGCACGGCGTTCGGGCAGGTTGATCCGCCATCCCTCGCGTACCGCGTCCGCGATCGCCGCACCCGGCACCAGGGCGTGCCGGAAGCGGTGGACGCCCTGATCGGTCTCCGGGTCCGGGAAGCGCGGGGCGCGCAGCAGGGAGACCCGGACCGTGGTGGTCGTACCGCGGTCGGTGCCGGAGCGGACGGTGCGCGTCACGTCGTGGCCGTACGTCGAGTCGTTGACGATCGCCACGCCCCAGCCGGGTTCCTCCAGGTGCACGAAGCGGTGGTTGCAGGCCTCGAACCTGGCCGCGTCCCAGGAGGTGTTGGTGTGCGTGGGACGGTGCAGGTGCCCGAACTGGGTCTCCGCGGCGTACCTTTCGGCGTGCACGTCGAGCGGGAAGGCGAGTTTGAGGAACTTCTCCGTCTCGTGCCAGTCGACCTCCGTGTCGATCACCAGCCGGGCCTCCCCCGGCGGCAGCGACAGCACCTGGGTGGCGCGGGAGGAGCCGAAGCCGCGCACGACGCGTACCGAGCGGCCGTCCTCGCCGGGGGAGACCTGCTCGGCCCGGGTCAGGTCGGTGACGGTGTTGCGGTAGAACTCGTCCACGTCCCAGGCGTCCCACATGGCGGGGAAGTCGGCGTGCAGTTGGAGGAGGTTCGCGGCGCATCCCGGTGCGATCGTCTCGCGGTCGGCGACGAGGTCGCGGACCGAGCGGACCAGGCCGAACGCGTCGATCTCGACCCGCAGCAGTCCGTTGTCGAGGACGTGACCGCCGTCGGCACGCGGGGTGAGGCTGGCCGGGCTCCCGTCCTCGACGGCGGTCGCGGCGCCCCCCGCCGGGACGCCGCGGCGGCTGTGCGGTGCCGCGTTGAACAGCAGCGGTACCTCCCCGCGGCCGGCCAGGGCCCGCTGGGCGGAGTCGATGACCGCGGTCAGTTCGGCGGTGATCCGGTCGTAGGTCGCGCGTGCCTCTCGGTGCACCCAGGCGATGGACGATCCGGGCAGGATGTCGTGGAACTGGTGCAGCAGCACGGTCTTCCAGATCCGGTCGAGTTCCTCGTGCGGGTAGCGGAAGCCGGTGCGGACGGCGGCGGTGGCGGACCAGAGCTCGGCCTCGCGCAGCAGGTGCTCGCTGCGGCGGTTGCCCTGCTTGGTCCCGGCCTGGCTGGTGAGGGTGGCACGGTGCAGTTCCAGGTACAGTTCGCCGACCCAGACGGGGGGCTGCGGGTACTCGGCTTCGGCCTTCTCGAAGAAGCCCTGCGGGGTGTCCCAGGCCACCCTCGGCGATCCCTCCAGGTCGCGGAGGCGTGCGGCCCTGGCGACCATCTCGCGGGTGGTGCCGCCGCCGCCGTCGCCCCAGCCGGTGGGGGCGAGGGAGCGCCGGGCGGCCCCCTTCTCCTTGAAGTTGCGCACGGCGTGGGCGAGTTCGGCGCCACTCAGTCGGCAGTTGTAGGTGTCGACGGGAGGGAAGTGGGTGAAGATCCGGGTGCCGTCGATGCCCTCCCACAGGAAGGTGTGGTGCGGGAACGCGTTCGTCCGCGACCAGGAGATCTTCTGCGTGAGCAGATACCTGGTGCCCGCCGCCCTGATGATCTGCGGGAGCCCCGCCGCGAAACCGAAGGTGTCGGGCAGCCAGGCCTCCTCGTTGTCGATGCCGAACTCGTCGAGGAAGAAGCGCTTGCCGTGGACGAACTGACGGGCCATCGCCTCGGAGCCGGGCATGTTGGTGTCCGACTCCACCCACATCCCGCCGGCGGGCACGAACCGGCCTTCCCCGACCGCCTTCCTCACCCGCGCCCACACCTGCGGCCGGTGCTCCTTGACCCAGGCCCACTGCTGGGCCTGGGACATGGCGAAGACGAAATCGGGCTCGTCGTCCAGCAGGGCGGTCATGTTGGCGGCGGTGCGGGCGACCTTGCGGACGGTCTCGCGCAGCGGCCACAACCAGGCGGAGTCGATGTGCGCGTGACCGACGGCGCTGATCCGGTGCGCGGACGCCGCGGCGGGCGCGGCGAGTACGCCGGCCAGCCGGGAGCGGGCCGCCGCGGCGGTGCCGTTCACGTCCTGCAGGTCGATCGCGTCCAACGCCCGCTCCACCGCGCGCAGGAGGTCCCAGCGGCGCTGCGTGTCGACCGGCAGCTCGGCCATCAGGTCGCCCAGCACCTCCAGGTCGATCACCAGCTCCCACACCGTCTCGTCGAACACGGCGAGGTCCATGCGGGCGAGCGTGTACTGCGGTTCACTCCCGGCGGTCTCCGGATCGCCGAGCCGTGTCGGCCGGAAGCCGCGGTGCCCGAGGACGACCGGGTTGGAGGCGGCCTCGACGTGCAGCCGCACCCGTTCCCCGCCCTCGGCCGGCGCGGCCACACGCACCCACCGGTTGCGCGGGTTGAGGCCTTTCACCGGAGTGCCGTCGGGCCGGTACACCAGGCCCTCGCACTGGAAGCCGGGCATGGCCTCGTCGAATCCGAGGTCGAGGATCGCCTCCACGGTCCGCCCGGCCCACGCCTGCGGGACGGTGCCGGTGACCCGGAACCAGCCGGTGCCCCACGGAGCGCCCCAGCGGGCGCCCGCCGCGATCGGCTCGGTCCGCGCCGCGAGCCCCTCGGCGACCGGCACCGGCTCACCGGGGGCGTGCCACACCGCCACCTCCAGCGGTACGGACTCGGGGTGGACGGCGGGGCGGACACGCTCGTCGAGGACGCGCTTCAGACGGGCCTCGACCAGGCTGCGGTCGTCATGCATACGGGGCACTCCGTGGCTCGTACGGCGAGGGGGCAGGGGCGGGGGCGGGGGGCAGGGGAAGGGGACAGGAGCGGGCGTCGGCTCGGGGGGTGGTCGGTCGGCTCGGGCAGGGGATCGGCTCGGGCGCGGGGCGGCTCGGGGCGGGGCGGCTCGGCGCGGGGCGGCTCGGACAGGGGATCGGCTCGGGCGCGGGGCGGCTCGGGGCGGGGCGGCTCGGCGCGGGGCGGCTCGGACAGGGGATCGGCTCGGGCGCGGGGCGGCTCGGGGCGGGGCGGCTCGGGGGCGGAGGGCGACAGGGACAGGGGCGATCCGCCGGGAGGGCGGCCGCCGGGAGCGGATCCGGCGGCGGGACCGGCGCCGTCTACAACTCCCCGGCGAGTGCCGGTCCCAATCCCGCCGGCCCGCCCGGCGTCCGGCCCATCGGAGCGCGGGGGCCGGTCGGGCCGGCCTCCGGACTCTCGACGGGAAGCCCGGGAGGAGGGCAGAGTGGCCTCGACACCTTCACTACTCACCGGTAGTCCGCCTGTCGTCGCCCGCCCGAGGAGCGCCCCGTGACCCGTTGGGTCGGCCGTACCGCCGCCGAGATCGCCGCCGCCGTCCGCGAGGGCCGGGCCGAGCCCCGCACGGTGGTGGAGGAGCACCTGGCCCGCATCGAGCGGCTGGACGCCCGCATCGGTGCCTTCCGCACGGTGCGTGCGCAGGCGGCGCTCGCCGAGGCGGACGCGCTGGCCGCCCGCGCCGACCTGGCCGGGCTTCCGCTGGCCGGCGTGCCGGTGGCGGTCAAGGACAATCTCCCGGTGCGCGGCGAGTCCTGCCGGATCGGCTCCGCGGCCACCCCGGACTCCCCCGCCGCCGAGGACCATGTCACGGTGGCCCGGTTGCGGGCCGCGGGCGCGATCGTCGTGGGGCTGACCAACGTCCCCGAACTGTGCGTCTTCGGCACCACGGAGGGCGTGTACGGCACCTCCCGCAACCCCTGGGACCCGTCGCGGAGCGCCGGGGGCTCGTCCGGGGGCAGCGCCGCCGCGGTCGCCGCGGGTTTCGCACCGATCGCCCTCGGCAACGACGGGATGGGGTCGCTGCGGATACCGGCGGCCAACTGCGGCCTGGTCACGCTCAAACCGGGGCACGGCGTCGTGCCCGCGGACATCGGCGAGGACGCCTGGTCGGGCATGTCCGAGAACGGGCCGCTGGCCACGACCGTGGAGGACGCGCGGCTGGTGTTCTCGGTGCTCGCCGGGGACGGGCCCGTACGGCACGCCGAGCCCGGCGCCCTCCGGATCGCGGTCTCGCTGCGCAGCCCGCTGGCCGGGATCGCGGTGAGCAGGCCGTACGAGGCGGCCGCACGCGAGGCGGCGAGTGTCCTCGCCGGGGCCGGCCACACGGTGCGGCGCGCCGATCCCCCGTACCCGCTGTCCCTGGGTGTCACCGCCCTCACGCACTGGACGGCGGGCACGGCCGCGGACGCGCGCGGCCTGGACCGGCGGCTGCTGGCCCGCCGCACCCGGGTGCACGCCGCGGTGGGGCGGCGCTTCCTCGGCACGGTGCGCACGGGGCGGGAGCGGGATCGGCTGCGGGCCCGCCTGGCCCCCTTCTTCGCCGAGCACGACGTGCTGCTCACGCCCGCACTCGCCCGCCGCTCCCCCAGGGCCGCTGCCTGGCACGAGCGGGGCTGGCTGCGCAACGTCCTGGCCGACTCGGCCTACTCGCCGTTCACGCCGGCCTGGAACCTGGCCGGGTGGCCGGCGGTGGTGCTGCCGTTCGGCACGCTGCCCACGGGGGCGCCGTGCGCCGTGCAGGTGGTGGGCCGGCCAGGCTCGGAGGCGGACCTGCTCGCCGTGGCGGAGCAGGTGGAGCGGTCGCACCCGTGGCGGCGGACGGCTCCGCTGGACTGACGGCCGGGCCGCGGGTGCGGAGCCCGCCCGGCGGAGGGCGGGCCGTGAGGCGGGGAGCCGCAGGGGCCGGATGCCGACGGCGTGTCAGAGTGCCCGGTACATGATGTGCAGGCCGACGGTCCCGTGACGCGGGTGCTCATAGGCCTCCGGCACCGTGCCCAGTACGGTGAACCCGAGGGAGGCCCACAGCGCCACTGCCGGATTCGTCTCGACCACGGCGTTGAACACCATGCCCGTGTACCCGAGGGCCTTCGCCTCGGACAGGACGTGATCGGCGAGGGCGCGGCCGGTGCCGCGGCCGGTCCGGTCGGGATCGACCATGAAGCCGGCGTTGGCGATGCGGGAGGCGGGGCCGCCGTAGTTGGCGGTGAGGTAGGCGGAGCCCACGACGGTTCCGCCGTCGTCCTCGGCCACGTACACGCGTTTGGCCGGGCTCATCCACAGGGCGCGGGCCGCTTCCTCGGTGGTGTCCGGGTCCCAGGCGTAGGTCTCGGCGGCTGCGACGATGCGGTGCCAGAACGGCCAGATGCGCGGCCAGTCGTCGGCCGCGGCTTGTCTGATCGGCATGGGCGTGAGTCTGACACGCCCATGCGGTCGGCGATCGCGGGGGTGACGTCCGGGGGAGTCAGTCCACGCTGGGCAGGATGTGGGGCTCGGCCAGGTCGTCCTCGTACCCCGCCAGCCGGATCGGGGCCGACCGGGCCCACACGTCGAGGCTGCCGAGCTCTCCGGGACGGCGGCCCGCGCGTTCCGGGCGTTCCTTGGGGCGCTGCTCGCGATTCGTCTTCTCTGGTGTCACCGCGCACTCCTTATGTGTCGGTCACCCTCGGGACGCCCGGACCCCGGCACGGCCTGGAGTTCGACGCCCGCTCGGGTCTGGCTCGATGCGGATCGGACGCGGTGGCGTCGGTAACTCGTACTGAGAGCAGGCCGTTGTGGACCGGCTTGTCCCACGACGGGCCGTGGGTGTGGGTGGGACCCCGTACTGCTGCCCGCCGACCACAGATTAACCAAATGAGCGGCCCACTGCTCGATAGCGCTGAAAATTTGGGGTAACCATGGCAAGTCACCCGCATGTCCCCGCTGGTGAATTGAACCTTTTCGCCCCGCGACGCGCCTTTCGGGCGTCACCCGATCGGTCTACCGGCGCGCGGGGCGCCCGACCTCGTCACGCCGTTCAGGCGCCGTTGGCCGCGGCGACAGGTCGGCATGCTCGGGTGGTGTCCCGCAACGGCTGTCTCGCGGGAGGACCGACGGTGGAGCTGCGCAGCGTCGAGGAGCTGATGGATCTGCTGTACGCCTGCCGGGGTGTCGTCGGCCCTCCGGTGCCGGGCAGCACGGCAGTCGACCTGCACGACCAGGCCTTGCGTACCGCCGCCCTGCTGCGCCGAAGCCGGCCCGCGGACAAGGAACTCCAGCTCACAGGCCTGATCGGGCCGATCGCGCAACTGCTGCGGCCGAATGACCCGGAGGCCGGGGCCGGCCTCGCGGCGGACGCCGTGCGCGGACTGCTCGGCGAACGCGTCTCGGACCTGCTGCGCCGCCGTCCCCGGCACGGAGGTCCGGCCGGGGACGATGCGCTCACCCTCCGCCACGCGGAGGAGGAGAGCCGCGCGGGCGGCTTCGACGCCGGGGTGCTGGAGGACTGGCGCACGGTGCTGGAACTGGTGGCGGCCCGCAACTCCCGGATGGGCGCCGTCGACTGAGGCGCCGGGGCCGCCGTCCCCAGGGCCCGGCGGCCGCCGTCACCCGGCTCGGCGCCGGGTGCGGCTCACCACTTGCCCGGCGCGTAGTCCTTGAGGAAGACGCCGTACACGTCCTCGCCCGCCTCACCGCGCACGATCGGGTCGTACACCCGGGCGGCTCCGTCGACCAGGTCGAGCGGGGCGTGGAAGCCGGCTTCGGCGAGGCGGATCTTGTCCGGGTGCGGGCGTTCGTCGGTGATCCAGCCGGTGTCGACGGCGGTCATCAGGATGCGGTCCCGCTCGAACATCTCCTCGGCGCTGGTGCGGGTGAGCATGTTCAGGGCGGCCTTCGCCATGTTGGTGTGCGGGTGCCCCGCTCCCTTGTAGCCCCGGTCGAAGACGCCCTCCATGGCGGAGACGTTCACGATGTAGGCGCGGCCGGCCGCGGCGGCCGCCATCGCCGGACGCAGCCTGCTGATCAGGATGAAGGGCGCCGTGGAGTTGCAGAGCTGCACCTCCAGCAACTCGACCGGGGTGACCTCGTCCACGGTCTGGATCCAGCTGTTGGTGGCGTGCAGGTCGGGCACGAGTCCGCCGGCGTCGATGGCGGTGCCGGCGGCGATGCGTTCCAGCGACGCCGAGCCCGACACCAGGGCCAGGTCCGTCACCTCCCGCGCGGTCAGGGCGCCGCCCCCGGCGACCGGCAGTTCGGTGACCGCGCCGGAGCCGAAGGTGCCGATCACCTCCGCGGCGGGCAGCTCACCGGAGGGCAGCGGCGCGGACTCGGCGGCGACCAGTTCGCTGTAGGCCTGCGGGGAGCGGCGCACCGTCTGCGCCGCGTTGTTGATGAGGATGTCCAGGGGGCCCTCGGCGGCGACGCCGTCGGCGAGAGCGACGACCTGGGCGGGGTCGCGCAGGTCGATACCGACGACCTTCAGGCGGTGGATCCACTCGTCGCTGTCGGGCTGGGCCTTGAAACGGCGGACGGCGTCGTTCGGGAAGCGGGTGGTGATGGTGGTGTGGGCGCCGTCGCGCAGCAGCCGGAGCGCGATGTACATACCGATCTTGGCGCGGCCGCCGGTGAGCAGGGCGCGCCGCCCGGTCAGGTCGGTGCGGGCGTCGCGGCGGGCCCGGTTCTCGGCGGCGCAGGTCTGGCACAGCTGGTGGTAGAAGTAGTCCACCTCGACGTAGCGGGCCTTGCAGACGTAGCAGGACCGCGCCCGGCGGAGTACGCCGGCGATCCGGCCGGGCCCGATCTTGGAGGTCGGCAGGACGCCTTCGGTCTCGTCGTCGACACGCTCGGCGGAACCGGTCGCGGTGGCCTCGGTGACCGCCTTGTCGTGGGCGGTCTTGGCGGCGCGGCGCTCCTGGCGGCGGCGCTGCTTGACCGTGCGGTAGATGTGCGAGGTGGCCCGGCGCACCCTGACCGCGTCCGGGTGGTCGACGTCGAGCGTGTCGAGTTCCTCCAGCACGCTCAGGCAGACGGCGAGGCGCTCGGGGTCGATGCCGGGCCCGTCCGCCTGCTCGTCCGCCTGCTGCGGGCCGTCCTGTGTCACCGTCATCGCACTGCCGATCCCTGAAATGCCGTGGCGGCGCTCCGATCGCGCCCGCTTTCGAACGGGGAATTGTACGGAGCGCCCGAGCCGGTCGCCAAACCGCCCGCCGCGATGCGGCCCGGGGCCGGCCCGCGCGTCCTGCCCGGTCGGCCGCTGCGGGCACCGCCCGGGGGTCCGCCCGGGGCGGGCGGCGCCTCCCGCAGGGCAGCGCCTCCCGGACTGCGGGGGCGGCCCGCACGGCGGGGGCGGCCGGCTGCCCGTGGGCTCGCTCTGGGCGGTCGGGGGCTACCGGTAGTACCGGACGGCGTCGGAGGTCCCCTGGGCGTCGAGTTCCAGAACGCCCCCGTCCGGGGTCACGTACACCGTTCCCGCGGTGAAGCCGCCGCGCGGCAGCAGCGTCACCGGGGTGGCGTCCCCGGTGTGCGGGTCGAGCCGGAGGAGCTGCGGGGCCCCGGAGGTGGTGACGGCGTACACCGCGCCCTGCCCGTCGGCGGATGCGGCGAGTGCGGCCTGCGGGCGGCTCCACAGCTTGGCGCCGGTGGTGACGTCGTAGGCGTCGATGCCGTCGCCCGTCGCGTCCTCGGCCGGGACGACCAGGACGTCGCCGACGAGCCTGGCGGAGCGGTCGGCCGCGGTCTCGTTGCCGGGTCTGACGGCGGTGTTGCCGACGGCGAGTTTGCGGCCGGCGCCCGCGGCGGTGAGGACCCGGACGCTGTCCTCCACGGGGGTGTGGAGCGCGGCGACCAGCGGGGCACCGGACAGGATGCTCTTGACCACGGTGCTGCTGGGGCGGGTCCGGGTCCACAGGGTCTTCCCGGTCTCGCCGTCGTAGGCGGTCAGGGTGTAGCCCGACCGCTGGTCGGCGCAGTAGTCGCTGACCAGCACGACGCCTTCCGCACCCCAGTCGCGGACGTTGCAGTAGGAGCCGCGGGCCCGGTACCCCCAGACCCGGTGGCCGGTACGGACGTCCAGGCCGCCGAGGAAGTTCTCGCTGACGATCGTGGCGACGGAGCCCTGGACAAAGGTTTCCGCGGCCGTGGCCGTGGGATGCGTCGCGTCGACCAGGGGCACACTCCAGAGGATCTTCCCGGTGGTGGAGTCGACGCCGGCGAGCGTGGTGCAGGAGTGGCCGTCGCTGCCGAAGGCGACCGTGCCGACGCCTCCTGCGGCGGGGCGGGGCGACATGGCGCACGGCACGGCGCTCGCGGTCTCCGGGGTGGTCCGCCACACCTGCTTGCCGTCGGACAGCCGGTACGCGCTGACACCGCCGCGGGTGGAGGCCCGGACCAGCAGGGTGCCGGTGTTCCAGCTGCCGATCAGCTCGTCGCCCGCGGCGGGTGCGGCCACCTTCCAGACCAGCGCGGCACGGTCCGATGCGACGGGCACCTCCTCGGAGTGCCGCAGCGCCACCGCGGTGCCGCCCGCGGCGGCGAGGACGGCCAGCGCGAGGACGGCCCGGGCGGCACGTCGGCGGCTGCCGCGCCCGGTCCGCGTGTCGCCCGCGTCGTCGGGCCCGCGGAGGTGCGCGTCCTCGGGCGGGGCGGCGTGCGCGTCCTCGGGCGGGACCGCGTGCACGTCCTCGGGCGGGACCGCGTGCACGTCCTCGGGCGGCACCGCGTGCACGTCCTCGGGCGGGACCACGTGCACATCCTCGGGCGGGGCGGCGTCCGCCGGCCTGGTGACGGGGTCGGTGACCGGGCCGGGCGGCTCCGAGGGGGAGGCGGACCTCCGGCCGGGCACCGCCCGCCCGAGGGCGGGGCGCCCGCCGACCGTCGACGGTCGGGGTACGAAAGGCGCGGTCTGCCGGTCCGGGCGGGCGGGCTCGGCGGGCGCCGCTCCCCCGGCCCCGGTGGCGCCGGTGGACGGTTCCGGGGCCCGACCGCGGTCGAGTGCGTCCCCGAGGCGGGAGCGGTGCGGCCGCTCCGGTCTCGGCGGGCCGTCCGACCGGGCGCCGACCGGTGTACGCGGCCGGAACGCCCAGCCGGGCTCCTGCTCCGCGAAGTCCTGCCCCGTCGGGCGTTCTTCCGTCATCTGCCGTTTCCGTTCCGCTCGGTACTTCGCGCCGCGGCGGCCGGAACCGCTCTCGCGCACCCTCGTCGATTGCGCGGCCGGCGGCACCGGGCGCCGCTCTCCGCGCGGCCGGACCTCGCCGGCCGCTGATCGGTCACCGGCTCCGGTCACCGGCGAACGGGTGGCCGAAGCCCGCGCGGGCCGATTCCACGCGGAACGCCGCCCGGGCGGCCAGCGAGGTGTCGATGCGCCAGTCCGTCGGGCGTGAACTCCCCGGCCAGGTCTTGCTCTGGTCGTACCAGACCAGCCCGATGACGCCCGCGTCCGCGGCGCCCTCGAACAGGTCGCGGATCTGGGCCTGCTTCCTGCTTCCCTGCGCCACCGCCGTCTCGGTGATCAGGACGGGCTTGTCGCAGAAGTCCGCGATCTTCTTCAGGGTGGGGGTGAACAGGCTGGAGAAGGCGACGCCGTCGACAGGGCCGTAGTAGCCGACCAGGCCGACCCAGTCGACGTAGCCCTTCCCGGGGAAGTAGGGGCGCAGCGCGGCGGTGCTGGCCGTGTCGATGACGTGCGGGTTCCAGACCCAGATCACGTTGGTGACGCCGAGCTCGCGGAAGACGTCGTGGAGGTGCCGCCAGGCGCCGACGAAGTCGGCGGGCTTCGCGTGGCCGGGGCCCCAGGCGTGCCAGGGGCTGTTCATCTCGCCGGCGAAGGAGAGGGCCAGCGGGCCCTGGTAGGCGGCTACCTGACGGGCGAGGGCGCGGATGTAGGTGTCCTCGGCCCCCTCGGCCACCGCGGAGAGCGGGGTGTCGCCGGGTACCAGCGCGAGCATCGGGAGCTGGCCGTGCTTCCAGAGGAAGGCGTTGCCCTCCGGGTCGAAGTCGGCTCCCCAGCTGGCGTAGTACTCGCGTATGTCGGGGGCGCGGCCCGCCTGGTCGGTGAACGTCTTCACGATGTCGTACTGCCAGGGCGTCTTGTTGTCGACGACGCCCAGCATCCGGCCCGAGGGGTTCAGCATCGACGAGACGTCGAAGCGGGGCGAGGGGGACGGCGAGGCTCCGCCCGCCGCGCGGGCGTCCCCGGCGGCTCCGCGGCCGCCGAACACGTAGAACGCCAGGAGACCTGCGATCACGAATGCTGCTGCGGCCAGGAGGTAGCCGGGGCGGGGGCGTCTGGCCATGCGCGGGTCATCCGATCGGCAGGGGGCGGGGTCGGGGACCCGGATTTTACGAGGCCTCCCTGAGTTTTCCATATCTTGTCTCAATATGATCACAGGCGATCGGACAGAGCGCGCAAAACGAACATCCAAGCGGGGATACACAGTTCGTTCCAGTAGCTTTCGACGCGCCCTGGAGTCCGCGGCGACGCGATCATGGAAAGCCGAGGTCGTCGGTGATCAGTGCCCCCGTGCCCAACGATCCGTCACCCGTCTTCGTGGACCGGACGGGGCGGCGCGGCCGTCGTCTGCGCGGTGCCGGCTGGGTGTTCGGCGTGCTGTGCGTGGGGTGTTTCCTGGCCATGATCTCCGGCCTGCTGGGCACCCAGTCGCATGCGCCGGCGTTCGCCGTGCCCCGCTCCGCGGACACCACTCCGCCGAGCCGGTACGTGAACGCACCCCTGCCCTCTCCTCCGGGCCGACCGAGCGGACACGGGAAGCCTTCCGGCGCCTCGCCCTCGGCGAGCCCCTCCGCCACCGGTGCTCCCACCGGCGCGGGGGCGCCCTCCGGTGCCGCCACCCCGAACAGCGCCACCACCACCGACAGCGGCACCGGCTCGGACGGCGCCGGCGCGGCGACGCACCCGGCGACCGGCGCCGGCCACGCCCCCTCCCCGAGCACCGCGAGCAGTGCCGGCGGCGCTGCTTCCGCTGCGGGCGCCGGCGGCAGCGACAGCGGCGGCACCTCGGGGACCGCGGGCACCGGCAGCACGGCCGGCACCGGCACCTCCGGCGGGGGCGGTGACACCGCCACGGGAGCCCCGGACACCGGCGGCGGCACCTCCGGAGCCGGAGCGGGCTCCGGGGCCGGCTCCGCGGCCCCGGTCCCCTGACGCTCTGCGCAACCGGACGACTGACCCTCTGCGCAGCCGGCCACGACGCCACCCCGCCACGCGAAGACCACGACCACCAGGAAGAGCATGTCCCGCCACCAACGCTCCCGGCGCTCCGCCCTGCGGTCGCGCCGACTCGCAGCGCCTCCCCTGCGCTTCTTCCTGCCGCTGACCGTGCTCGTGACGCTGCTGGCACTGCTGGTGCTGCGGGGCATGGCGAACAACGAGGTCTTCCACGACGAGCGGACCGCCGTCTCGGTGGACAAGGGCACCGTGCCGCCCGGAGTGCTCCAGGGCGGACCGGTCGTCGACGCGCGCGGTGACCGGAACGACCATCCGGTCAGCTACACCATCCCCGACAAGACGGTGGTGCTCAGCTTCGACGACGGCCCGTCGGCGAAGTGGACTCCCAAGATCCTCAAGGTGCTGGCCGAGCAGAAGGTGCACGCCGACTTCTTCGTGACCGGCTCGATGGCCACCCGCAACCCGGAGCTGATACGCCGGATCGTGGCGGACGGGCACGAGATCGGCCTGCACACCTTCACCCACCCCGACCTCGCCCTGCAGACCAGCACCCGGCTCACCTGGGAACTCGGCGAGACCCAGCTCGCCCTCGCCGGCGTCGCCGGTATCCACACCACCCTGTTCCGCCCGCCCTACTCCTCCACCGTGGACGCGCTGGACGACTGGAGCTGGCCGGTGACCAAGGAGGCCGGCGCGGACGGCTACCTGGTCAGCTTCATCGACAAGGACACCGACGACTGGAAGCGGCCCGGTGTCGACGCCATCGTCAAGGCGGCCATGCCGGACCTGCCCGGCCAGGGCCAGATGGTGCTGATGCACGACGCGGGCGGCAACCGCGCGCAGACCCTGGCCGCGCTGCCGATCATCATCCAGAAGCTCAAGGCCGAGGGCTACAGCTTCAGGACGATCGGCGAAGCGCTCGGCACCGGGCCGGCCAACACCCGGGTCACCGGGTACGACCTGTGGGCGGGCAGGGCGTTCCTGTGGTGCACCTCCTTCTCCGTGCGGCTGATGCCCTGGCTGGTCGTCCTGCTGGCAGTCGTCGGCACGCTGGTGTTCCTGCGCTTCGCCCTCATGCTCGTGCTGTCGGCGTTGCACGTGCGCCGCACCAGAAAGCGGGGCTTCACCTGGGGCG
This sequence comes from Streptomyces sp. MS06, assembly GCF_047200655.1. Classification (NCBI taxonomy): domain Bacteria; kingdom Bacillati; phylum Actinomycetota; class Actinomycetes; order Kitasatosporales; family Streptomycetaceae; genus Streptomyces; species Streptomyces sp. MS06. The sequence continues at coordinate 31,810 of NZ_JBJZOJ010000062.1, read as the reverse complement.
AGGCGGTCACCGAACCGGTCACCGTGGTCGTGCCGGCCTACAACGAGCAGGAGTGCATCTCCAACACCCTGCTCTCGCTGGCCAGGAGCGACCACCCGATCGAGGTGATCGTCGTCGACGACGGATCGAGCGACAACACCGCCGCGCTGGTCGAGGAGCTGGACCTGCCGATGGTCCGGCTCATCCGGCAGCCCAACAGCGGCAAGCCGGCCGCCCTCAACACCGGCGTGGCCGCCGCCTCCTACGACCTGGTCGTGATGATGGACGGCGACACCGTGTTCGAACCCTCGACCGTGCGCGAGCTGGTGCAGCCCTTCGCCGACCCGCGGGTCGGCGCGGTGGCCGGGAACGCCAAGGTCGGCAACCGCGACACGCTGATCGGCGCCTGGCAGCACATCGAGTACGTCATGGGCTTCAACCTCGACCGGCGCATGTACGACGTGCTCGGCTGCATGCCGACAATTCCCGGCGCGGTGGGCGGCTTCCGCCGCTCCGCACTGGACCAGGTGGGCGGGATGAGCGACGACACGCTCGCCGAGGACACCGACGTGACCATGGCGCTGCACCGCGGCGGCTGGAGGATCGTCTACGCCGAGAAGGCCCGCGCCTGGACCGAGGCGCCCGGCAGCCTGCGCCAGCTCTGGTCCCAGCGCTACCGCTGGAGCTACGGCACCATGCAGGCGATGTGGAAGCACCGGCACGCGGTGCTGGAGCGGGGCACGGCGGGGCGCTTCGGCCGGGTGGGGCTGCCGTTCGTCGCCGTGTTCATGGTGCTGACACCGCTGCTCGCGCCCGCGATCGACGTCGCGATGCTGTACGGGGTGCTCTTCGTCGACCCGTACTCGACCCTGGCCGCCTGGTTCGGGGTGCTGGGCCTGCAGGCCGTGTTCGCCGCCTGGTCCTTCCACCTGGACGGTGAGAAGTACTGGCACCTGATCACGCTGCCCGTGCAGCAGGTGGTGTACCGGGTCCTGATGTACATGGTCCTGCTCCAGTCCTGGATCACCGCGCTGACCGGTGGTCAGCTGCGCTGGCAGAAGCTGCGCCGCACCGGCGAGGTGGGCCTCGACGTCACCATGGGGGAGATGCCGTCATGACCACCGCGGAACCCGTCGGAGCGAGGTTCGCGCCCGACTCCGACACCATGGCCCTGCGGGCACTGCCGGAGCCCCTGGTCACGGCCTCGGGCTTCGTACTGCCCGTCGAGCCGGACCCCGAGCCGGCCGAGCCCGTGACCCGGAAACCGGGACGCGACCGGTACCTCGACCTGCTGCGGGCCATGGCCCTGGTCCGCGTGGTGATCTACCACAACTTCTCCTGGACCTGGCTCCCGCTGGTCTTCCCCTCCATGGGCGTGATGTTCGCCCTGGCGGGATCGCTGATGGCGCGGTCGCTGAGCCGTCCGGCGTTCGGCGTCCTCCGGTCGCGGCTGCGCCGCCTGCTGCCCCCCATGTGGATGTTCGGGGCCGTGGTGGTGCCCGCGATGATCCTCGACGGCTGGGGCCCGGGCTACGACGGGCACCCGAACTGGTGGTGGGGCCACCTGGCGTTCTGGATCCTGCCGATCAGCACGCCGCCCTTCGCCGACCAGCTCGGCGGCTTCGGCGGGCATCTCCCGGCCACCTGGGCGGAGCAGATCGTGGTGCCGTTGTGGTATCTGCGCGCCTACCTGTGGTTCATGCTGCTGTCACCGCTGATGCGCCGGGCCGTCCGCCGGCTCCCCTGGGTGTCGCTGGCGCTGCCGCTGGCGCTGTCGGCCCTCCTCAACTCGGGGCTGGTCGACCAGTCCGGCAGGATCATGGAGACGGCCACCGACTTCACCACCTTCGGCGCCTGCTGGATGCTCGGCATGGCCTACCACGAGGGCGTGTTCCGCCGCATACCCGCCTACGTCGCACCGTCGATCGCGCCACTGCTGCTCGCCTTCGGCTACTGGTGGCTCCAGCAGGCCCCGGTGGACCAGCCCCGCATCGGACCCGACATCGAGACGGTGCCGCTCGCCCAGGCGATCTGGTCCTTTGGCAGCGTGCTGCTGCTCCTGCACCTGAGCCCGTCCTGGGAGAGCTGGCCGCAGCGGCTGGAGCGGTTCAACGGGGTGGTCAGCCTGCTGAACTCCCGCGCGGTCACCGTCTACCTGTGGCACTGCGTGGCACTGGTGCTGACCGAGCCGCTGATCGACCCGCTGTGGAACAACGACTTCTGCTACACGCACCTGCACTGGCTGCTGACCAGCCAGTGGTTCCCGCTGCTGGTCGCCGTCCCGCTGATCGTGCTGGCACTGCTGCTCTTCGGCTGGGTCGAGGACGTCGCCGCCAGGCGCCGCCCCCGGCTGTTCCCCTACCCGCGGCGGCCCAAGGGCCAGCGCCGGAAGCAGTGAGCCCGCCGACCGCGGCCGCCCGCCGACCGGGGTCGCGACCGCCGGATGACCGGGGCCGCGACCGCCGGATGACCGGGGGCCGCGGCCCGGAGAGGCGGCGCCGCGATCACGGCGCGCAGGCGGCGCCCAGTACCTCCGTCTCCCGGGACACGGCCCGGGCCAGCACGTCCAGGTCCGGCACGGCCCGCGCGTCGGCGACGAGCCCGTAGTGGACACCGCCCCGGTACGTGGACACCGCGACGGCGAGGGAGTGGCCGCGGGCGAGCGGGGCGAGCGGGAACACCGCGGTGAGCGGGTGCCCTCCCAGCTTCAGGCCGAGGCCGGGCAGCGGAACGCTGGTGACCAGGATGTCGAACCACAGCCGGGCCGCCTGGCCGGCGAGCGGTCCGCCCAGCCGGTGGCCGAGCGCGGGCACGTGGTCGGCGAGCAGCGCGACCGCTCCGGCGCCCCGGCCCGGCCCGGCCTCCTTGTTCCGGTCCATCGCCGTACGGACCGCGCGGAGGCGGGCGACCGGGTCGGGCTCGCCCACGGGAAGCCGTATCAGGTAGCCGGACAGCCGGTTGCCCTGGGGATGCGCGTTGCGCGGGCGGCGCCGGGAGACCGGCACGAGAGCGCGGGGCGCGACATCGTCGGTGCTGTCGCCGCGGGCGTCGAGCCAGCGGCGCAGGGCACCGGCCACGACGGCGATGAGCACGTCGTTGACGGTGCCGCCGACCACCTTGCGAATGCGGTGCACGTCATCGAGGTCGAGCACCACGCCGGCGGTCCGCCGGGTGCCGGTGGGCGGGGCGGTGAGTGCCGGCGTGGTCCGCATGCCCAGGGTCGACACGGCGACGGAGGCGCCGATGTCGAGGGCGCGGCCGGCGTCGGAGAGGGCACCGCGCACGAGTCCGGGCAGCCGTCGCACCTCGGGCAGCAGGGGGCGGTGCGGCACTTCGGGCCGCGGCCGGGAGACCGGCAGGTCCACGGGGTCCAGGACGGCGGCGGCCAGGGTCAGTGCGCGCAGCCCGTCGGCCAGGGCGTGGTGGAACTTGAACAGCACCGCGAAGGACACTCCGTCCTCACCCGGCAGCACATGTGCCTCCCAGGGGGGCCGGGTGCGGTCGAGCGGGCGCTCCAGCAGCCGGCCCGCCTCCGCCTGGAAGTCCGCGGCCGGTGCGTGCAGGCGGACGTGGCGGAGCGGGTCGAAGTCGGGATCGGGTTCGCGGACGGCGCCGCCGAAGGCGGGTGCCGCGGAGCGGGGGGAGGTGAGCGGCCGCCACAGGTCCCGGATCCGCATGCGCAGTCCGGGTACCGCGGCCGCCCGGGCGACGAGCAGGTCGGCGGCGTGGGCTCCCGCGGTGGGCGAGTGCGCCTGGAAGACTCCGAGGGCACCGAGGTGCATGGGGTGCCCGGCCGATTCGATGTTCCAGAACGCCAGGTCGAGGGGTGCGAGCAGGTCGGAAGTCAAGGGCGTGGCCTCGCGTCGGCGACGGGGGTGGGTCAGCAGTCAACCGCCCACCGGCGATTACGGTCAAGTACGATCGAGCTACGCATAGTTAACAACACATTAAGTACCACACCTTCGGCGCGGGGTGGGACGGATGGTGCGGATGGTGGTGCCCGGGGTGCCCGGGAACAACTCGCTCGCCCGGGAGCACCTCGTCCGCCCGGCTCGCCCGACTCGACCGACTCGACCGGCTCGCCCGGCTCGCCCGACTCGACCGGCTCGACCGGCCGGGTCGCCGCGCGTCGTACCGGGCCGGCGTGCGGGTACGGAGGGGCCGTAAGCGGTGCCGGGCACCGCCGTGCGGGGTATCCGAGCCGCCCGGCGCCGTACCGAGGCGCCACCGAGGCGCGCCGTACGTACGCCGAATGGCCGTACGTCGGACCGGGGCGCCGCCGTGGCGTGGCGCCGCCCGGCGCGGGCGTGCCGGGTCGCCGGGGAACGCAGCCGGGGAACGCAGCCGGGTGCACGGGCGGCCGCCGGACCCGGTCGGCTACGACACCCGCTGGCCCTTCCCCAGCGCGATGACCCCGCCCTTGGACACCGTGTACAGCTCGGCGTCCCGCTGCGGGTTCACCCCGATCGTCGCGCCCGGCGGCACCTCGACGTTCTTGTCCAGCACCGCCCCTCGGACCACGGCACCCCGGCCGATGTGCACGTTGTCGTGCAGCACGGAGCCCTGGACGACCGCGCCCGGGTCGACGACCACACCCGGTGAGAGCACCGACCGGGTGACCTGGCCGCGGATCAGGCAGCCGGCGCTGATAATCGACTCGCCGGCGATACCGCCCGCGTTGAAGCGGGCCGGGGAGAGCTGGGTGGAGTGGGTGTAGATCGGCCAGCTCCGGTTGTAGAGGTTGAAGGCGGGGCGCTCGGCTATGAGGTCCATGTGCGCCTCGTAGTAGGCGTCGAGGGTGCCGACGTCACGCCAGTACCCCTGGTCGCGGCTGGTCTCGCCGGGTACGTGGTTGGCGCTGAAGTCGTACAGCGCGGCCTCGCCGCGGTCGGTGAGCTGCGGCAGGATCGAGCCGCCCATGTCGTGCGCGGAGTCGTCGTCCTCGGCGTCCCGCTGCAGCGCCGCCACCAGCGCCTTGGTGGTGAAGAGGTAGTTGCCCATCGAGGCGAAGACGCGCTCCGGGTCGTCGGCGAGTCCGGGCGGGTCGGTGGGCTTCTCCAGGAAGCGCTCGACGGTGCGGCCGTCGGAGCCGGGGGTGATCACTCCGAAGGCGGCGGACTCGCCGCGCGGGACGCGGATCCCCGCCACGGTGACCCCGGCTCCGCTGTCGATGTGCTGGGCGAGCATCTGGCGCGGGTCCATGCGGTACACGTGGTCGGCGCCGAACACCGCGACGTACTCGGGCTGCTCGTCGTGGACCAGGTTCAGCGACTGCAGGATCGCGTCGGCGCTGCCCCGGTACCAGCGCGGTCCCAGCCTCTGCTGCGCCGGGACCGGGGTGACGTAGTTGCCGAGCAGGCTGGACATCCGCCAGGTGGTGGTGATGTGCCGGTCCAGCGAGTGCGACTTGTACTGGGTCAGCACGCAGATCCGCAGGATGTCGCCGTTGACGAGGTTGGACAGCACGAAGTCGACGAGGCGGTAGGTGCCGCCGAAGGTGACCGCCGGTTTGGCTCGGTCCGCGGTCAGCGGCATCAGCCGCTTTCCCTCTCCGCCCGCCAGTACGATCCCGAGTACCGAAGGCCCACCACGACGCATGGCCGCTCCCTCACTCTGGTCTGACCACGGTCTCCCGTGGTTGTCCGCGGTTCCGTGCAGGACCTACCGGGCCTGGTCGAGAACCCTCTCGTACAGCTCCACCGTGCGCCGGGCGACCGCGTCCCAGCCGAACTCCCCCACCGCGCGTCCGCGCCCCGCCTCACCCAGCCGCCGGGCGGTGTCCGGGTCGCCGAGCACCGAGTCCAGCGCCCGGGCGAGTCCCGCCTCGAAGTCGCCGTCCACCGGTACGAGTACCCCGGTGCGGCCGTCCTCGACGACCTCGGGGATGCCGCCGACCCGGGAGGCCACCACGGGCGTGCCGCAGGCCATGGCCTCCAGGTTGACGATGCCGAGGGGCTCGTACACGGACGGGCAGACGAAGACGGCCGCGTGGGTGAGGAGCTGGATCACCTCGGGACGCGGCAGCATCCTGGGGATCCAGTGGACACCGTCGCGCGCCCGGCCCAGCTCCGCGTGCAGCGCGCGGAACTCCGCGTCGATCTCCGGCGTGTCCGGCGCGCCCGCGCACAGCACGACCTGGGCGACCGGATCGATCCGCCGTGCGGCGCGCAGCAGGTGGTCGACGCCCTTCTGGCGGGTGATCCGGCCGACGAACAGCACGTAGGGGCGGTCCGGGTCGATGCCGAGGCGGGTCAGGGTCCCGGTGCCGTGGTCGGGCCGGTACAGCGAGGTGTCGATCCCGTTGTGCACCACGTGGACGCGGGACGGGTCCAGCGCCGGGTAGCAGCCGAGGATGTCCTCGCGCATGGCGCCGGAGACCGCGATCACCGCGTCGGCGGCCTCGATCGCGGTGCGCTCGGCCCAGCCGGACAGGGCGTATCCGCCGCCGAGCTGCTCCGCCTTCCAGGGACGCAGTGGCTCCAGGGAGTGGGCGGTCATCACGTGCGGGACGCCGTGCAGCAGCTTGGCGAGATGGCCGGCGAGGTTGGCGTACCAGGTGTGGGAGTGGACGAGCCGGCAGTGCTCCAGGCCGGCGGCCATCGCGAGGTCCACGGAGAAGGTGCGCAGTGCGTCGTTCGCGCCGTCGAGGGCCGCCCAGGGCCGGTGGCGCACGACACCGGCCGCCCGGTCCGCCGCGGTGCCCTCGCCCCAGCAGTGCACGTCCAGGTCGACCAGGGGCCGCAGCTCGCGGGCGAGGAACTCGACGTGGACGCCCGCGCCACCGTAGACGTCCGGGGGGTACTCCCGCGTCAGCAGTCCCACTCGCACCCGGAACCCCCTGTGTTCGGTGGCTGGTTCCCTCTCATGGTCACCCAGATGTGCCGCGCGGGGAAGAGCGCGGGGGGTGTGCGAAGCAGCAGTCGCCGCACACGCCGCCGTCCGGGACCCGGTAGTACAGGCAGCAGCTGCGCCGCCGGAAGGCGGTGCCGGCGAGGGTGCCGGTGCCGGCCAGGTAGGGGTGGGCCAGGAGCCGGGCGGTGAGGTCGCGGGCCCGTCCGGCGACGTCGGGGCGGCCGGTGCGGCGGGCCCAGCCGTCGAGCTGCCGGGCGGCGCCGGCGAGCGCGGACGCGGCGTTGCCCCGCAGGAGGCCCGCGGCGATCCGCCGGCGGGCGCGCAACGCGGCCTCCAGGGGGACGAGGTGGCGGTCCAGCACCGAGCGCGCGACGGCCGCGGCGCCGCCGTCGGCCAGCGCCGGCGGTTCGGCCGGCCAGAGGTCGTCGGGCGCGGTGGCGTCGGGGTCCCAGAGCAGCAGCCGGGGATCCAGGTCGGGGACCCGGCCGTGGAGGACCGCCGGACCGAGGGCGAGCGACCACAGCCGCGCGGCCAGCCCCTGCTGCGCCACCGAGGCGGCGATCCGCGGTTCGGGGGCCCGCAGGCTCCCGGCGACCTTGCGGAGCCGGAAACCCAGCGGATCGCGGTAAACATCCGATGTGTCGCTCCCCTGCGGCCGCGTGTACGCCTGCGCCAGGGTCGGCTGCGGACGGGGCGGCCGTCCGGGGGCACGTAGCAGGAAGAAGCCGCCGAGGGGCGCCGGCGCGGGCAGTGCGGGGTCCGGGTCCACGAGGGGCAGTAGTACCAAAGGCCGCCCGGGGGTCGGCCACCGGGGTTGGCCGACGTGTCACCCACCCAGGGGAGGACGGGCCGGTGAGCGTACTCCATCGGTAGTAGGACCCATTGTGTGCTCAGGTACGACGACGGGAACACCGCGAGCGGGCATCGTGTTGTCCATGCAGGCCGACCGTTCGTCCCGGCGGGACAACCGCCCCCGCCCCACCCAGAGGAACAGCTCATGAGCGCCCTCGCGCTGTCCGTGCTGCTGTCACTGGTGTCCGCCGTGGCCTACGCGGGCGGGGCGATCGTGCAGGAGCGGGTCGCGGTGTCCTCGCCGAACGAGCAGTTCGCGCCACTGCGCCGACCGAGCTGGTGGGCGGCGATCGCCCTGAACGGCCTGGGTGGTCTGCTGCACGTGGTGGCCCTGGCCTGCGGGCCGCTCAGCCTGGTCCAGCCGCTGGGCGCGCTCACCATCGTCTTCGCGCTGCCCATGGCGGCGCTGTTCGTCGGCCGTCGGGCCGGCGCCACGGCCTGGCGCGGCGCGCTGATGGCGACGGTCGGCCTCGCCGGGCTGCTGTCCCTGGTCGGCGCCTCCGAGGCGCACTCGCTCAGCGCGGCGCAGCGGTTCGCCGCCGCGGTGGTCACCGGCGGGGTGCTGGTGGCGCTGATGGCGGCCGGGCGGGCGGCGCACCGGCGCCCGGCGGTCCGCAGTGTGCTGCTCGCGATCGGTTCCGGTATCGCCTTCGGTATGTCCTCGGTGTTCACCAAGACCGTGGCGGTCGACTGGACCAGCGGCGTACCCGCGGGCGACCTGCCCTCCCTTGCCGTCATCGCCGTCCTCGCGGTCGGCGGGGTCCTGCTGTCGCAGGCCTCCTACCGGGACGGCGGCCTGGCGGCCCCGCTGGCGACGCTGACGGTCGTGAACCCGGTCGTCGCGGCCGCGGTGGGCATCACCATGTTCGGCGAAACCTTCCGCTACGGCACCACCGGTACGGCGCTCGCCCTCGGCTCGGGCGTGGTCGCGGCGGGCGGCCTGGTGCTGCTGACGACCGAGCGGCTGCGGCAGCCGGCCGGCGGGGAGCGGACGGCCCGGGTGCCCGCGGTGCCGGAGCTGCCGGAGGGGCACCGGGCTTCCGCCCCGGAACTCCTGCCGCGGCAGGACGCGGCGTACGGCGGGAACCGGGCGGCCGGTGCACCCGGGCGGGTGTGGGACGTGCCTGCGGAGCGGGTGCTGCTGGCCTCACGTGGCGACGCGCCCGGGGAGGAGCGGAGCACCCTGGGCGTGCCGACGGACACCGGGGGCGTACCGCCCGGCGCTCGGCGTCCGTACCCGCCGGACGAGGGGCCACGGACACCGGGGCCCCGGTCACTGGAGCGGGCCGTTCCCGTGGAGCTGGTGCAGTCGTTCGGGCCGCTGTGCGCGGGGGCCTGCCGGCCGGTCCCGGTCCTGGACCGGCACCGCGTCCGCGTCAGATCGTGACACCCCCGGCCCGCAGGTAGGCGAGCGGGTCGACGTCCGAGCCGAATCCCGGCCCCGTCCGCACCTCGAAGTGCAGGTGCGGTCCCGTGGTGTTGCCGGTGGACCCCGAGCGGCCGATGCGCTGCCCCTCACCCACCGACTGCCCCGTGCGCACCGAGATCGCGGACAGGTGGGCGTACTGGGTGTAGCGGCCGTCGGCGTGCCGGATCACCACCTGGTAGCCGAACGCGCCCGCCCAGCCCGTCGCAGCAACCGTGCCCGGACCGACCGCGCGCACCGAGGTGCCGGTCGGCACGGGGAAGTCGACACCGGTGTGGTAGCCCTTCGACCAGGAGGAGCCGGCCGCGTGGTACGGCGTGCCGACGGAGGCGCCCGCCACCGGCGCGACGAGCCGGTGGGAGGCCTTGTGCGTGGTGCTCCCGGTCTTCTCCTGCTTGGCGGGGGACTTCTTCTGCGGCTTGGCGGCCTTGGTGGCGGGCCCCTTCTGCTGCTTGGCGGCGGGCTTGCGGGGGTGGGACGTGCCGTGCAGGTCGAGCCGCTGACCCGGGAGGATCAGATCGGGGTCGCTCCCGATCGTCCGGCGGTTGGCCGCGTAGAGCTGCCGCCAACCGCCCCCGACGTGCTCGTCGGCGGCGATACCGGAGAGGGTGTCCCCGTGCACCACGGTGTACATCTCGGTGGTGCCCGCCCGGGACTGCGGGGTGGTCTGCGGCTGCACGTCGGGCACGGAACTCTCGACGGCCCGGCTCGCCCGGCCGTCGGGGCGGACGTCCGGCGCGGCGCCGCCCCTGGTCAGCCCGGCCCGCACCGAGCACACCGGCCAGGCCCGCGGCCCCTGCCCCTTGAGGACCTGCTCCGCCACGGCGATCTGCTGGTCCTTCGTGGCCAGGTCGGCGCGGGGCGCGTACGCCGTGCCGCCGTACTCCGCCCAGGTGGACCGGGTGAACTGGAGGCCGCCGTAGAAGCCGTTGCCGGTGTTGATGCTCCAGTCGCCGCTCGACTCGCAGGCGGCGACCTTGTTCCAGGTGCCGACGTCGGCGGCGTGGGCTGCGCCGGTGCCGATCAGCGGGAGCGCCATCCCCGCGCCGCCGGCCGCGGCGGTGAGCGAGGCGCGGTTGATCCTGTTCGGCTGGTACCGGCGGTGCCGGCCGCGTGCGGCCATGTCTGCAGCCCCCTCGACGTGCGTCAGGAGCGGCAAAAGTAGCTGCTGCGAACAGGCCGTGACAAGGCGGATGTCGGCCGCACGATCGACACAACTGGCGGATATTCGATGGCAGTTGGCTGATTCACCGGGTGGCGGTGAGGTGAGGGGCGTTGCCGCACGTACCCATTGCTGCGACGGGACACGCCGAGCAGGTTCGTCCGGTCCGCGGATCGGCACGTCAGCATGGCCGGTGAGGCGATACTGGCGGTCACGCTGCCCGGACCCACCGGCAGGACCGACCCCGTACACGTACTACGGATCCCCTGGATCGGATCCCCTGGATCAATGAGGAGCAGGCGGTATGAGCAGTTCAGCGCAGATCGGCGTCACGGGGCTCGCGGTCATGGGCCGCAACCTCGCCCGCAACTTCGCCCGCAACGGCTACCCGGTGGCGGTGCACAACCGGACGGCGGCACGCACGCACGCACTCGTGGAGGAGTTCGGCCAGGAGGGGGAGTTCATCGCGGCCGAGACCGCCAAGGAGTTCGTGGCGGCCCTGGAACGCCCCCGGCGACTGGTGATCATGGTGAAGGCGGGTGACCCGACGGACGCGGTGATCCGCGAGTTCGCCCCGCTGCTGGAATCCGGCGACATGATCATCGACGGGGGCAACGCGCACTTCGCCGACACCCGCCGCCGGGAGCGGGAGCTGCGCGAGCAGGGCATCCACTTCGTCGGCGCAGGCATCTCCGGCGGCGAGGAGGGGGCGCTGCACGGCCCGAGCATCATGCCGGGCGGCTCCGCGGAGTCGTACCGCTCGCTGGGCCCGATGCTGGAGAAGATCTCCGCCAAGGCCGCGGACGGGGCGCCGTGCGTGACACACGTCGGCCCGGACGGCGCCGGGCACTTCGTCAAGATGGTGCACAACGGCATCGAGTACGCCGACATGCAGCTGATCGGCGAGGCGTACCAACTGCTGCGCGACGTCGCCGGCTACTCCCCCGCGCAGATCGCGGAGATCTTCCGCACCTGGAACACCGGCCGGCTCGACTCCTACCTCATCGAGATCACCGCGGAGGTGCTCTCGCACGTGGACGAGGCCACCGGGAAGCCGTTCGTGGACGTGGTGGCGGACCAGGCGGAGCAGAAGGGCACCGGCCGCTGGACGGTCCAGATCGCCCTCGACCTGGGCGTGCCGGTCTCCGGCATCGCGGAGGCCGTGTTCGCCCGCTCGCTGTCCGGGCACGCGGCGCTGCGGCAGGCCTCCCGAGGGCTGGCCGGCCCGAAGGCCGCGCCGCTGACGGAGTCGGAGGCGGCGGCCTTCGCCGACCGGGTCGAGCAGGCCCTGTACGCCTCGAAGATCGTGTCGTACACCCAGGGCTTCCACGAGATCGCCGCGGGCAGCGAGGAGTACGGCTGGGACATCGACCTGGGCGCGGTCTCCGCGATCTGGCGCGGCGGCTGCATCATCCGCGCCGCGTTCCTGGACCGCATCCGCGCCGCCTACGACACCCGGCCCGACCTGCCGAGCCTGCTGGCCGACGAGACGTTCGCCGCGGAGATCGGCGCCGCACAGGACGACTGGCGCGAGGTGCTGGTGGCGGCGACCCGGCAGGGAGTGCCCACGCCGGGCTTCGCGGCGGCACTCGCCTACTACGACGCGCTGCGCGCCGAGCGGCTGCCGGCCGCGCTCACCCAGGGGCAGCGCGACTTCTTCGGCGCCCACACCTACCGGCGGACCGACCGGGAGGGGTCGTTCCACACGCTGTGGGGCGGTGACCGCTCGGAGGTGACGGCGTAGCCGTCCGACGTTCGGCCGACGGTGTAGCCGTCCGACGTTCGGCCGGCCCGCGGAGCGACCTCCGGGTGGATCCGCGGGCCGCCGGGACCGGGCCGCTCAGGTGAGTGGCGGACCGGGTTCCGGGCTCGGGAACGGTTCCGGGCCCGGCGGGATGGGCGACGGATCGGGTTCCGGAACCGGGCTGGGACCGGGCGGCTGGGGCGTTGGCGGTGGCTGGGGTGGCCCGGGCGGCGTCGGTGGTTGGGGTGGTCCGGGCGGTGTGGGCGGCGGCGTCGGGGCAGGGGGCTGCGGGGCCGGTCCCGGAGGCGGCTCGGGGGCCGGTGGCGGCTCGGGGGCCGGTGGCGGCTCGGGGGCCGGTGGCGGCTCGGGGGCAGGCGGAGGCTCGGGGGCCGGCGGAGGTGCCGGTTCCGGGGACGGCTCGGGCGGCTGCGGGCCGGGGCCGGGCGTCGGGCTCGGCGGCATCGGCTGGGGGTAGGGGTCGGTCATGGCGTCCTCCATCCAGTGGTCGACCGCGGCTCGCTGGACTACTCCCCCACGTACCCGGAGCGGGTGCGGGCAGTCGCCCGACGGCACCGGACCGGCGGGCCCGCGGCATGGTGCACCGCGACCGCCCGGCCCGGTGCACGGTACCCGCCTGCCGTGCACGGCGGGCGGGGCAGGCGAACCGGCGCGGCCGGAAATCGCCCGCACGGCTCCGCCGGGCAGCGGTACATCGTGGACACGGCGAGGCGACGCATCCGAGCAGGGGCCGGGACGACTCGAGCACGGCGGGAGCCTGCGGTCGACGCAGGGACGGAAACCGACCCTGCGCACCCGGGGTGCGGCCTCGCGGGTGTCGCGCGGCCTCCTGCCTCCGCACCGCCGAAGGAAGCAGGAAGCGCCGAGGGAGCCGAGTGCCGCGGATCCGCAGCCGGTGCGTCCTCGGCGAGACCGAGGCCGTCTCCTCAGAAGTGTCCCGGGTGGCCCCTGAGCCAGTCCTTCGCGGCCTGCAGCAGCTCCGGGTCCGCCGGCGGAGCCTCACCCGGGTGACGGGCGGCCCATGCACTCACATACGGGCACAGCGGCGCGACCGGGAGTCCTTCGCGGGCGGCGACGGCATAGAACTCGCGGGCGAGCGAACCGGCGATGCCCCGGCCTTCGTGACCCGGCTCGACGACGGTGTGCACCGGCACCAGTGCGCGCCCGGGAGCGTCCAGGACGAAGTACTCGACGCGTCCGACGACGTTCCCGTCGTCGTCGACGGACTCCAGGCGCCCCGCCGCCCGGTCGTCGCGGATCTCGAGGCCGGTCATGGGCACGCTCCTGCTCGTCGCGGGGGGTCAGGCCGTGACGGCCTGTGGGCTGCGCTCCTGGTCCGAGCCCGGTACCGGCTCCGAGGGGTCGGCACCCAGAGCCACGATCCGGTTGTCCGCGTCCACGTGCACCACCCGCGGCTCCAGCGCCCTCGCCTCGGCGTCGGTGACCTGGGCGTAGCTGATGATGATCACGAGGTCGCCGGGGTGGACGAGGTGGGCTGCGGCACCGTTGATCCCGATGACGCCCGACCCGCGCTCCCCCTCGATGACGTACGTCTCCAGCCGGGCGCCGTTCGTGATGTCGACGATGTGCACCAGCTCACCGGGCAGCAGATCGGCGGCGTCCAGCAGATCGGCGTCGATGGTGACCGATCCGACATAGTGCAGGTCGGCCTGGGTGACGGTGGCGCGGTGGATCTTGGACTTGAACAGAGTACGCAGCACTTTGGACTCCTGAAAGACGGCTCCCTGCCTGCTTTCTGCAGGTCAAGGGCGATCTTCACTCTACACGGGCGCACGTCGAAGTCGACGGTTGTGAGGAACATCGCTTCTCATTGGGGGTAGGGCTCCGGGCCTGGGCTTCCGCACCATCCGGTCTGTTGTGACGCCCTCGACCAGGTGCCTGCTCGGACAGTCCGGGTCCGCAAATTCGACTGACGAAGCGACTCCTCCTCGTTCACCTCCTGCACGAAGAGTGATGCTCCACCCCGGACGAACAGGAACAGAGCCTCACCTTCCGGGCGGCGGCAGAGATTCAGCCGCCCGCTACATCATTCGTACGTCTCGAAGAACGGACGCTTCACCGTTCCCGCAGCGGAGAACGGGCGGAAGTCACGATCTGTCAGGACGCGGTAGATGAATTCCGTGGTCGAGATGTCGAAACGATGCCAGTCCTCCAAGGGATCGGTTCGGGCCACGATCGGCCATTGCTCGGGGGGTACTGAGGTGTCGGCGAGCCAGTAGTACTGGTCCTCCGTGAGGGAGCTCCCCCAGAGGACGAGTCCGCTGCCGTCGGCGTCGAACACGTCGTAGGGGTCGAAGAGTGCACTGAGTTGACCGCTCTCGCGGCGCCGCCGCTGCGACTTCCATCGCCCCAGCAGCCCGTACGAGTCGACGGCATTCGGGGGCAGCAACTCCAGGTACCCGCTGAAAGCTCCGTGACGAAACGCCTCGCAGAGCTTCTTGTAGTCGGCGGGGAGTTGCGTCCCGAATTGCTCCTCGACGTCATCCCAGTCCACATCCCGCCGTGACGCCCCCCAGCGAGTGGCGGAGATGATCTCGTCGACTCTGTCCATGATGCCCCTTCTGCTCCCATCGGCCGCCCGCTGCAGCCTCGCCATGCGCGGACAGCACGTCCAAAGCGCCACCGCCAGCGGCACCTACGGCCGCGCCGCCTGCTCCGCACCCTTGTCACAGGCGTCCCGCAGAGTCGTCTTCAGGACGCGCCGGATGTTGGCCGGCTCTCCCGGGCCCGCCCCGTCCGCCTCCCATTCGTCCAGGAAGAGCTCGATGACGAGTGGCGTGACGGTATTCAGCTTTCGCGAGCCCAGGCGCGGTGTCGTCAGGCGACTGCCGGAGGACTGCGCCCCCTCCCGGCCCCCACCGCGGCGGCGACTCACGCCTACGCAGCAGTCTCTCGGGGGCATCAGTGGCGACCGCCTCTCGCCAGGGTACGGGCCGCGCGTCGACCCCGTCGGAAGCCGTCGTACCGGATGGGCGGCGGCTCCCGGTTGCGGCGAGTTCCCGTGCGGAGCCGAGGCAGCAGACGGGGTGGTTGCCGTCTCCCGGGCGGATGCGCTGCCCCGGCCGTTGTTCTCCTACCGGTGCTCGGGGTTCTCGTAGTCGCGGCGGCAACCCGCGTCCCAGGCGGTGCGCTGGTTGCCGTAGGCGGGGATGCCACCCAGGTCCTTCAGTGCCCGGGCCAGGTGCAGCAGGTTCCAGGTCATGAAGGTGGTGTTGCGGTTGGTGAAGTCGTTCTCCGGACCGCCCGAGCCGGGATCGAGGTAGGAGGGACCGGGACCCGCCTCGCCGATCCACCCGGCGTCCGCCTGCGGAGGGATGGTGTACCCCAGGTGCTGCAGGCTGTAGAGCACGTTCATGGCGCAGTGCTTGACGCCGTCCTCGTTTCCGGTGATCAGACACCCGCCGACCCCGCCGTAATAGGCGTACTGCCCGGCTTCGTTGAGCAGACTGGAGCAGGCGTAGAGGCGTTCGATCACCTGCTTCATCACGGAGCTGTTGTCGCCGAGCCAGATGGGGCCGGCCAGCACGAGGATGTCGGCCGCCATGACCTGCCGGTAGAGGTCCGGCCATGCGTCGGTCGCCCACCCGTGCTCCCGCATGTCGGGCCACACCCCGGTGGCGATGTCGTGGTCCACCGCCCGCACGACGTCGACGTGCACGCCCTGCGAGTCCAGGATGTCCGTGCTGCGGTCGATCAGACCTTGCGTGTTGCTCGTCTCCGGCGATCGCTTGAGGGTGCAGTTGATCACCAGAGCCCGCAGGTCGTCATACTGCGCGGGCGGTGCGTCAGCGGCGGGCGGCGAAGCGGTCACACGGTCCTCCAGGACTTGACGCCGCACCGGGCGGCGGAGCGTACGCATCCGGATCCAGCGTCCGGTCAAGCCCGGCCCGGTGCTACCGCAGCACCTCCGAATGGACTCGTCGGTACCCGAGAAGGACCGGCAGCCGGGGCGGCGGGCAGATGAGACGCTTGCCGGCCTGAGCGCCGGTACGTCTCCGGCGTCGGCGCGTACCGAGCGCGCGCTGGGTCACCCGGGCGATGGATCATCCTGTCCCGTTCTCCGGGTACCGTCAGGGTATGAGTCATCCGCACCCCGACCTCAAAGCCGCACCACCGCTTCCCGAAGGAGGGTTGCGGGTCATCGCCCTTGGCGGCCTCGGTGAGATCGGCCGTAACATGACCGTCTTCGAGCACGCGGGCAAGTTGCTCATCGTCGACTGCGGCGTACTGTTCCCCGAGGAGACTCAGCCCGGCGTGGACGTGATCCTGCCGGACTTCACCGCGATCCGGGACCGGCTGGACGACGTCGTGGCCGTGGTCCTCACCCACGGCCACGAGGACCACATCGGCGGCGTGCCGTACCTGCTGCGCGAGCGGTCGGACATTCCCGTCGTCGGCTCCAAGCTGACGCTGGCGTTCCTCGAGGCCAAGCTCAAGGAACACGGCATCCGGCCGCGGACGGTGCGGGTGCGGGAGGGCGACCGGCGTGGCTTCGGGCCGTTCGACTGCGAGTTCGTAGCCGTCAACCACTCCATCCCCGACAGCCTGGCGGTCGCGATCCGCACCCGGGCCGGGATGGTGCTGCACACCGGCGACTTCAAGATGGACCAGTTCCCCCTCGACGACCGCATCACCGATCTGCGCGCGTTCGCCCGCCTCGGCGAGGAGGGTGTGGACCTGTTCCTCACCGACTCCACCAACGCCGAAGTACCCGGCTTCACCACCTCCGAACGAGAGCTGAACCCGGCGATCGAGCAGGTGATGCGCACCGCGCCGCGCCGGGTCATCGTCTCCAGCTTCGCCAGTCACGTGCACCGCATCCAGCAGGTCCTGGACGCCGCCCACCAGCATGGGCGCAAGGTCGCCTTCGTCGGCCGGTCGATGGTCCGCAACATGGGCATCGCCCGTGATCTGGGCTATCTGAAGGTCCCCTCCGGTCTGGTCGTGAGCACGAAGGAGCTGGAGAAACTCCCGGACCACAAGATCACTCTGGTGTGCACCGGCTCCCAGGGCGAACCGATGGCCGCGCTGTCGCGGATGGCCAACCGCGACCACATGATCCGCATCGGCAAGGGCGACACCGTCCTGCTCGCCAGCTCCCTCATCCCCGGCAACGAGAACGCCATCTACCGGGTGATCAACGGACTCACCCGGTGGGGCGCCCACGTGGTGCACAAGGGCAACGCCAGGGTGCACGTCTCCGGGCACGCCAGCGCCGGCGAACTCGTCTACTGCTACAACATCGTCAAGCCCCGCAACGTCATGCCCGTGCACGGTGAATGGCGCCATCTGCGGGCCAACGCCGACCTCGCCATCCGTACCGGTGTCGACCCCGACCGGGTCGTCGTCGCCGATGACGGCGTCGTCGTCGACCTGGTCGACGGACGCGCGTCCATCTCCGGCAAGGTCCCCGCCGGCAATGTCTACGTGGACGGCATGGAGGTCGGCGGCGCCACCGAGGCATCCCTCAAGGACCGCCTGACCCTCGCGTCGGAAGGCGTGGTCACGGTGGTGGCGATCGTCGACGCGGACACCGGTGCCCTCGCCGAAGCCCCCGACTTCCTGGCCCGGGGCTTCGTCCACGACGACGCCACCTTCGGGCCGGTCATCCCCGTCATCGAGAAGACCCTGGCCACCGCGGCCGAGGAAGGCGTCGGGGACGCGCACCAACTCGAACAACTCCTCGCCCGCGCGGTCGCGAACTGGGCGTTCCGCGCCCACCGCCGCAAGCCCCTCATCATCCCCGTCATCATCGACGCCTGAGCCGCAGCCCGGCAGCACGGTCCCCGTTCCGGCCCGGGCCCGGCACCGCCCGCGAGGGGCTTCGCGGGCGGTGCCGCCTCAGCGGCGGCCGGAAGCTACGCCGTTCCAAGGCACCGCCACCCAGGGCGGCCTCGTCCGGGGGAGCGCGTCGGTTGCCTCGGGTCCGGGCGTTCTGATCAGGTCGACGTCTTCGGCTGAGGCTTGCTGCCCTCGGCACGCAGTTCCTCGTTGATGCGCTGCGCCTCTTCGAGCTGGTCCTCGAGGATGACGATGCGGCAGGCGGCCTCTATGGCGGTGCCCTGGTCGACGAGTTCGCGGGCGCGGGCGGCGATGCGCAGCTGGTATCGGGAGTAGCGGCGATGGCCGCCATCGGAGCGCAGCGGGGTGATCAAGCGGTGTTCACCGAGGGCGCGGAGGAAGGCGGGGGTGGTGCCGAGCATCTCGGCGGCCCGGCCCATGGTGTAGGCGGGGTAGTCGTCATCGTCGAGGGGACCGACGGGGTGGGAGCCGGCAGGCGGCATAGACCTCTTCTTTCGGGAACGCGTCGGGGGCCCGGGTGCCAGCACGGCACCCGGGCCCTGAGCTTTCAACATCATCTACCGGAGCACTGCGCCGGCCTTCTCTCTCCGCATGCGCCGCCTGGGATGGCGGGGTTGCGGGGACAGTGAATGCGTGACGGGGAACCACCTTCCATTCCGGGGCCGTGCGGTACCCGGGCGGACTGCTTCCACGCCCGGGCGATTCCGATGGCGCTCTGCTCCTCACCTTCGATTGCGCGGTACCGCGGGGCGCTGCTCGCAGCCCCGCTGGGGTGTCCTTCTGTCCTACCTGCACAGCAGTTCGTGTCTGCTGTGCCCACTTCGACTTCTGGGTACGAAGACGACGCTAGCCCTTCGGCAGCGGAATGTCTACTGTTGCCATGACAGTTTTTCTTCCCGGAGTGCGCGTCTGCCTCTACCGCAGGTACATCAGGAAGAGTGCTCACTCGAGTGGCGATCCCCGCTTCCCGTGCAGCGGTCCTCGGTGAGACCGGGAGAGGCCTGCCGCCGGCGATCACCTCGCCGGGGCGGAGACGACGGCGCACGCGGAGCGCGCCGTGCAGGCGAAGCCGGTGCTCGGCGAACCGGCGCCACGTCATTCCGGAGGAATGCGAAACTCGAATGCGGGACGGTCCCACAGGACGGCGGGCGGGTTCGCGAGGGCGGTCCCGACCCGTACGGCACCGACGCGGTGGTAGAAGCCCTCGGCGGGAACGTGCGACACGACCGCGACCCGGTCGAGCCCGGCGGCACGGGCCTCGCGTTGCATGTGCGCGACGAGCAGTCGTCCGATACCCCGTCCTTGCGCTTCGTCGGCGACGAACAGCAGGTCGAGCTCCGGTGGATCGAGGACGAGCGAGTAGAACCCGAGGACCCGGCCTTCGTGCTCGTCGGAGCCGACGGCCACGTAGGCGCGGTGGGCCTCGATGTAGTCGGGGCCGACCCGGTAGCCCGCGACGGCGGCTGCGTACCTGCCCGCGTAGGCGCCCGAGCCGCGCACGAGCCGTGTGAGCCTTCTGACATCCCGCGCGACGGCCCTCCGTATGGTGATCGGCCGGCTGATCGGGGAAGTCCGTGAACTCATCGGGTGAGTATTTCGCATCGAGGGAGCCTTCGACCGGAGGGGTCGGCCGCTCGGGCGGGAGACCGCCCTCGGGAACCACTCGTCGCGGCCGCGCTCCGCCGCTTGCCGGCTCCTTGGAGCGGGACCCGGACACGACGGTAAGGGTCCTCGTGGGTCCCGCCGAACGGCCGGACGCCCCGGGCACCGTCATGGCTCCCGGCCGGGTGATCGCCGTGGATCCGGCCGGCCCCGGACGCGAGACGCACGCCGTCCGCCCGGACTGCGACTCCGTGGCCGGGTGCTCCTGGCCGGCCCGCCGGATGAGCGGGCCGGAACAGCCGCGCGACTGTTGTCCGCCACAGCAGTCCCCAATACCTGGCGCCGTCACTACAGAAATACGCCCCCGCACGGGAGGGTAATACCGAACACTTCCGAAAACGCATGGCCTTCTCCCCCTCCGGCCCGTGCTAACGTAAGAGCTGTTGCGGTTTTGGTTACCAGAGATTTTTCTTTGCAGAGCTTTCCGGATCTTTCCGGAGGGGTGATCATCGCGGCGACTCGGCTCCGTAAAGTGCGGAGTCCGGCACTGCCCCCCAGGGAGATTCAATATGGCATCTGGCACCGTGAAGTGGTTCAACGCGGAAAAGGGCTTCGGCTTCATCGAGCAGGAGGGCGGCGGCGCTGACGTGTTCGCCCACTACTCGAACATCATCAGCAACGGAGGCTTCCGCGAGCTTCAGGAAGGCCAGAAGGTTAGCTTCGACGTCACGCAGGGCCAGAAGGGCCCCCAGGCCGAGAACATCGTTCCCGCCTGACGCAGACGCGACTCGTCGCGAGCCAGCGGTTCGCGCATCATGTGGCTGGGGCCCGTGCTCTTGGGGTACGGGCCCCAGCTCACTGCTTTTCCCATTTCCGGATTTTCCGGACCGCCGGCCGTCCCCCGCTCCAGCGCCACGAGGCCCGGCTCCTTTTTTCTTCGGCTCATTCTTGCGAATCCTCGTGCGGCCATCGCCGCTGGACGGAATTCCTCGATACGCCGCATCGAGGAGGGTTCTCCCGTGAACCGCACCCCCCGTCACACCGGCACCGCTCCGGATGGCCGCTTCCGTACACAGCGGACGGGCCGCCAGGCCCCCCGCCCGGGTACCGGACGAAGGACCGGCCAGGCCGCACGTTCCGCCTCCCGCCGGCAGGAGTTCGCCCTGCCGGTCACCCTCACCGAACCGCTGCCGGCGGTCGAGGCGTTCGCCGAACTGGACATGCCCGCACGGCTGTTGTCCGCGCTCGGCGCCGAGGGCGTGACCGTGCCCTTCCCGATCCAGGCGGCCACACTGCCGAACGCGCTGGCCGGCCGGCACGTCCTGGGCCGGGGCCGTACGGGCTCGGGCAAGACGCTCGCCTTCGGCCTGCCGGTACTGGCCCGTCTGGACGGGCAGCGGGCCCAGCCCCGGCAGCCGCTCGCCCTCGTCCTCGTCCCCACCCGGGAACTGGCCCAGCAGGTCACCGACGCGCTCACCCCCTACGCCCGCGCCCTGCGGCTGCGGCTCGCCACCGTGGTGGGCGGCATGTCGATCGGGCGCCAGGCGAGCGCGCTGCGCAACGGCGCCGAGGTCGTCGTGGCGACGCCCGGCCGCCTCAAGGACCTGATCGAGCGGCGGGCCTGCCGACTGGACCGGGTCGCCGTCACCGTGCTGGACGAAGCCGACCAGATGGCCGACATGGGTTTCATGCCGCAGGTGACCGCGTTGCTCGACCAAGTTCCCGTGAGCGGCCAGCGGTTGCTGTTCTCGGCGACGCTGGACCGCAACATCGACCTCCTGGTACGCCGCTACCTCCACGACCCCGTGGTGCACTCGGTCGACCCGTCCGCGGGAGCCGTCACCACCATGGAGCACCACCTCCTGCACGTCCGCGACGCCGACAAGGACACCGCCGCGACCGAGATCGCCGCCCGCGACGGACGTGTGCTCATGTTCCTGGACACCAAGCACGCGGTGGACCGGCTCACCAGGCACCTGCTGTCCGTCGGGGTACGGGCCTCGGCCCTGCACGGCGGCAAGTCCCAGTCGCAGCGGAACCGGACGCTCACCCAGTTCAAGGACGGCCACGTCACGGTCCTGGTGGCCACCAACGTCGCCGCCCGGGGAATCCACGTCACGGGCCTCGACCTCGTTGTGAACGTCGACCCTCCCGGCGACCACAAGGACTACCTCCACCGCGGCGGCCGTACCGCGCGCGCCGGCGACTCCGGCACCGTCGTCACCCTCGTCCTACCGCACCAGCGGCGCACGGTGAACCGCCTGATGGGCGACGCCGGAATCGCTCCGCGCACCGCGCGGATCCGCCCCGGCGAGGCCGAGCTGCAGCGCATCACCGGCGCCCGGACCCCCTCCGGCGTACCCGTCGTCCTCGCCGCACCGGCCGAAGGAGGAACCGAGGGCGGGCGATCCGTCGGCCGGCATCACAGGAGCCGGGCCGCCGGCCGTGGCGGAAACGGCCGGGCCGCCGCCCGGGGCCGTCGGCCGGCACCGAGGAACAACCCGTAGCCCGAGCCCGGGCAAGGGCTCACCGCGGTCGGGACGAGCCGCCGCCCGTCCTGCCCACCCCGACCAGAAGGAGAAGCCCTTGACGCCGTTTCCATCCCGAACAGAGCAGTTCGGCAGTGCGGAAGGCACCGGCCTGACCGCCGGCGACGCCATGTACGCTCCCGGGCCGCAGGTCGACGACCACATGGCGGTGGACGTGGCCCTGTCCGTCCTCATCGGTGCCCGTGTTCCGCATCTGCTCCTCCGGGACGAGGAGGGCCGGTGCGCGGGACTGGTGACGAGGGCCCAGCTCGCCGCACACCGCGGCGGATCGTGGTACCGCGACCGGACGCGGCTGCGGGACATCCCCCTCGACCGCGGGCCGTTCACCTCGTCCACGTCGACACTCGGTGAGGCGGAGGCCGCCATGCGGATCCGGACGCTGGAGGTGTCCCCCGTGATCGACGCACACGGCTACGCCCTGGGCGTGCTCGCTCTCACACCCTGACCCTCGTACCGCTCCGGCCCCACCGCCGTCACCCGGCACGGCCGCAGCCCGTGGCGGCGTAGCCGCATCGCGGAGGCCGCGCCCGGGGCGGGACCGGGCAGCCTCCGCGACCGGCTCCGTCGCCTCGGCCCGTGGCCGGCTCCCCCGACTGCGGCCCGCCCGCCCTGCCTTCGGATTCCGCCGTCGCCCGGGAGTACGCCCCGCTCGATGTGGATCCTCATGCGGCCGGTCGAGACGGCCCCACGGGCGAGATGGCCTCTTTCTACGTCTCGTAGTAGCTTGATCGCTCGTGAACGGCCTGGCCGCAGGACGAGGGAGGTGCCGGGTGACGGGAGGCAGGGGCTTTTGGGGGGAGGCCCGTCGTCATGCACGGGGCGGGCTGAAAGGCGGCCCGGAAGGGGACGGAGGCCGGGCCGGGGTGCGCGCCCGGTTCGCGTCCCACCTGTCACCGGAGGACGGGCGACTGCCCGAGCACCTCCCGCACGGCGACTGAGCCGGGGAGGACGGAACGTGTTCTGGCCCGTGCCGATGTATCTACCACTGCTGGTGAGTGCGGTGCTGGCGTTGGCCGCACCCTGGGTGGCGCGTCGGATGCCTCCGCATGCCGCTGCATGGGCGACGCTGTGCGCGGCGGTCGTTGCGGCCGGTACCTGGGTCACGGAGCTGGCGATCCTGGCCTTCACCGCGGTGGGCCAGGTGCCGCTGGTGGCCGAGCAGGGGCCCTGGTCGGTGAGTGCGCTGGCGGCAGAGGATCCGGTGAGCCGGAAGATCGCCGCCCTGTGTGCCGCGGTGGTCCTGCTGCTGGCGGCAAGCCTGACCGTGGCGTCCTGGCGCCGGGGGCGTGCGCTGGTCGACGCCTGGCGGGAGTGCCGCCACATCGCGGCGGGTGGAGACCTGACCGTCGTCGATGATCCGGTGCCCACGGCGTTCGCCGTGCTCGGCCTGCCCGGACGGATCGTCGTCTCCTCGGGGATGTTGCGCCTGCTGGACGGACCGGAGCGGCAGGCCCTGCTCGCCCATGAACGAGCCCATCTGCGGTACCGGCACCACCTGTTCTCCCTGCTGCTGCACCTGACGGCGGCCGTCAACCCGCTGCTGCGGCCCTTGGAGAAGGCAGGAGCCTTCGCCGTGGAACGGTGGGCGGACGAGGAGGCCGCCACTTCGGTCGGGGACCGACGGGTGGTCGCCCGTGCGATAGCGCGGGCCGCACTGGCGTCCGGGCGAGCCACGCACATCGCGCTGTCCGCGACGGGTGGGCCGGTCCCCCAGCGCGTCCAAGCGCTGCTGGCTCCACCGCGCCGCCGCGCCGACGGCCCGATGGCGGCGTTCGCCGTTCTGATGGCGACCTGCTGCGCGAGCCTGGCCGTGACCGTGCACGACACGGAGCGCCTGTTCGAGGCCGCCATGCACGCCCACACCGCGGCCACGCAGCTGCGCACGCGCTGACCACGGCCGACGCTCCCACCCGTGCCGCAACGCCGTCCGGCGGATCTTCGCACCGGGTGGCTCGTGACGGCCGCTCGGCGGTCCCGTGCGACCCGGCCGCCGCGCGCGGGTGGCGCACGGTACGGCTGCCGGGGCGCTCGTGCCACGGTCCCGATCCCGGCGAGGCCGGCAGCGGCCGCTGGCCCGCAGCATGGTGGCCGGCGCTCGGCCCGGTGGAACCCCGGGGGCTCGGCTTCGAGGTCTTGCACGACCACCCCCGACCGCGGGCGCGGTCAGTCTCGGAGCCACCTCCGGGTCTCGGCAGAGAACGCCGCGGTGCGCTCGGGCCGGTCGTCGCCGAGCAGGTCGCCGGCGACGTGGTAGCCGTGGCGGGCCAGGTGCTGTCTCAGCCGGAACCGCTTGAGCCGGCAACGCGCACGGGCTCCGACAGCACCCTGCGAGCGCTTTCGAAGTCGGCCAGGCGGGCCGCGACCGTGGCGACGGCGAGGCGTTCGGGAAGGGCCGCGGAGAACTTCAGGCCGCGTACGGCCCGCTGGTCCACGTCGGGGAGGACCAGGTTCTCGCCGACGCTCCCGCGAGCCGCACGCCAGTCGGCCGGGCTGACGTCTTCGCGCAGGCGCAGCCAGCAGTCGGTGGGGCGCTGCAGGGGGTCTGTGACCGACTGCAGGGTTGCCCCGAGAGTGGCGTTGGCGCGGTAGCCGGCCCAGGTCCACCAGCGCACGTCGCTGCCGACCCGCGTGACGAGGGTGCCGCCCGGGTGCACGGTGTAGGGCGCGTCGCTCTCCCGCTGTTCGGCCAGCGATGCCTCGGCTCGACGGGTGAGCGACACGGGCGGGTCCGCGCCCAGCAGCACCTCGCGCATGGCCCGTGTGAGGGCGTAGGACAGTCCGGCGATGCCGCCGTTCATCCACTTGGCGACGCCGCCGCCGTCCGCGGGTTCGACGAAGACCCGTTTGCGCAGCCAGTCGATGTAGGTGACCTGCCAGCTGCGTCCGCCGAGCAGCAGGCGCCGGGGCCCGGGGCGTTCCTCGGTGAGGACGCTGGGGTCGGTTCGGCCGATCTCCGTGCGCCCGGACAGCACGGTGAACTGGGGCGGCGCGGTGAAGGACGCGGTGAGTTCGATGAAGTGCCGTTTACCGAAGCGGCGTTCGGCCTCGGGCCCCACGAACAGCAGACCGCCGTCGTTGTCGAGGAAGCCCTCCTCGGTGAGGTGGCGCAGGATGGGGGCGGCGGACCGGTCGAAGGGGGCCAGTCCGTTCCACTGTCGGTCCCACAACTGGTCGCCGAGCTTGTGCTGTTGGAGGGTGACGGCGAGGAGTTGCTGGGCGACGAGGTGGCGCGGCTCGGGCGGCGGGAGGACCGGTTCGACCCAGCCGCGTGACCACAGCAGCAGGAGTCCGGCGGCCTGCAGCAGTGTGTCCTTGCGGGTGGTGAGGAACAGGCAGTTGCGCACGGTGCCGGAGCGTCGGCCCGTGCGGCCGATGCGTTGCAGGAACGAGGCGACGGAGGCCGGTGAGTCGATCTGGATGACACGGTCCAGGTCACCGACGTCGATGCCGAGTTCGAGGGTGGAGGTGGAGACGATGACGCAGTCGCGGGCCTCGGCGAAGGCTTGCTCGGAGCGGGTGCGTTCGTCGACGGAGAGGGAGGCGTGGGACAGGAAGACGGTCACCTCGCGGGCCCGGAGCGCAGCGCCCAGTTGTTCGACCTGGGCCCGCGAGTCGCAGAAGACGAGCCGTTTCTCTCCCCGGTGCAGGGCCGCGATGAGTTTGGCGGCGTTGTCCAGGGAGCCCACGTAGTCGATCTCCACCTCGCCTGCGGGCCTGGGGAGTTGGCTGACCGGGGTCGTCTTGCCGTCGTTGTCGGCCGGGCTGGGAGCGGGCGGCAGTTGCACTCCGGGGGCGACGACCTGCCCGATGCGGTTTCCGGCGCCCGCACCCTGCAACCAGTGCAGTATTTCCTCGGGGTTGCCGACGGTCGCCGAGAGTCCGATCCGCTGGATGGGGCGGCCGGTGACCCGTTCGAGTCGTTCGAGTACGGCCAGCAGGTGCCAGCCCCGGTCGTCGCCTGCGAAGGCGTGCACCTCGTCGACGACGACGGCCCTGACGCCGCCCAGCAGCCGGGCGTGATCGGTCTTGACGCCGATCAGCATCGCCTCGAGCGACTCGGGCGTGGTGAGCAGGATGTCCGGCGCCTCGGTGCGGATGCGCTGCCGCTGGGACTCCTTGGTGTCGCCGTGCCACAGCGCGGCGCGCCGCCCCAGCCACTGGGCGTACGTGTCGACGCGGCCGGCGAGGTTGTTGAGGAGCGCCTTGAGCGGGCAGAGGTACAGCACCGAGGTGCCGTTCCACTTGTGCTCGGTGATGGCCGACAGGAGGGGGAAGCAGGCGGCCTCGGTCTTGCCGCCCGCGGTGGGTGCGAGCAGTACGGCGTCCTCGCCGTCCATGAGGGGTGTGATCGCCGCCCGTTGGAGGGGACGCAGGTCGGGCCAGCCGAGGGTGTTGACGATGTGGTGCAGGACGACGGGGTCGAGCCGGTCCAGTACGTCGGCCGGGCCGTCGCCGTTCGCGGTGTCACCGACCGGGTTGCCGTCCTCAGCCATCACAGCTCCAGGTCGACGTCGTCGGCCGTGGCGGGCCCGGCGGAGACCGAGGCCGCCAGGTTTCGCTCGACGTCGGTGAGCTCACTTCTCGCGACCGTGAGCCGGTAGTGCTGCCGGGGATCGAAGTCGTCGAACTGGTCGACCCGGTCCAGGACATCGCCGACGAGCTTCTTCAGGAAAAGTCGCGGCGCCACTCCGACCTTCCCGCCCAGTGCCCCGCCGACGGCCCGCGCGAGGTCGGCCACGTAGGCGTCGTCGACGACCGTCCACACGCGCTCGGGTGCCTCGGCGGCGTCTGCGTACAGGTCGCGGATGGTGACGCCGAGGCCTGCCAGGGACTCCTGGCCGAAGCCGGGCAGCCGGATCTGCACGGCACGGGGATTGTCGAAGCGCGGCTCGGTGGTGAAGTCGGTGGCGAGCCGCTGGGCGAGCGGGGCGAGGCGTTGCACGCCCTGCTGGCCGTCGTAGAAGGCCGGCGTGCCGGTGATCACCAGGTACAGGCCGGGGAAGCGCCCGGAGTGGACCTCGTCGATGAGTTGGCGGAGCGCGTTGAGTGCCTTGTCCCGGGCGTCCGACCGTACCCGCTGCAGGGTCTCCACCTCGTCGAGGACGACGAACAGCCCGGTGTGCCCGGAGTCGCGCAGCACGGTGAGCAGACCCTGCAGGAAGCCGAGCGCGCCGAAGTGGTCGAGGTCGCCGCGCACGCCCGCCGACCGGCGTGCGGCGGCCGCCACGTGCGGCTGGCCGCCCAGCCAGGCGAGCACGGCGGCTGCGGTGGCCTCGTCTCCTGCGGCGAGCGCCGACCGGTAGCCGCGCAGTGCCGTGGCGAAGGACGGCGCGTGCCGGGACACCTCGGCGAGCCGGGCGGCGAGGAGCTTCTCCACCTCTTCGGGCAGTTCGTCCTCGGTCGCGCCGGCGGCGAGGGCGTCCTCCTCCAGCGCGTAGAACCAGGCGTCCACGACCGGGCGCAGCGCGCTGGGCGGAAAGCTGGAGGTGGTGAGCCGTTCGGTGAGTCGCCGGTAGACGGTCTCCAGTCTGTGCAGCGGGGTCTCGTTCTCCGAGACCTGGATCTCGGCGACGGCGAAGTTCCGCCGCTTGGCCCGCTCCCCCAGCCATCGGGTGAAGAACGTCTTGCCGGACCCGTACTCGCCGCGCACCGCCTTGAACACGGACCCGCCGGACGCGACGGCATCCAGTTCGGCGTCGAGTGCCGTCTCGAACCGGTCCAGTCCGGTGGCGAGCAGGTCCAGCCCGCTCTCGGGTACGGCGCCACGGCGCAGGGCGTCGATGACGGTTCGGCGGCGGGCGGCACTGACCTGTGCGGTGCGGGTGGGTCCGGGAGTACTCACGAGGGTCAGTGTCGCACTGCCCTGCTACGCGTCCGCACCGTTCCCCGGGCTCGCCGGGCCTTTCGCGAGGGACCGAACCCGCACGTCACCGTTTCGTTTCCGTCTTCCGCGAACCGGTTGACGGTCACCGGCGGGCGTTGGTGGAATCACTCTCCGTACAGGCGGCAGGGTGAGAAGACAGATCAGGTCAGTGGATGCGTGAACGGTCCCGCAACCCTCTCAAAGGCTTCGAGGGTGATCTCCGGGACGAACTCGGAATCGTTCTCCATACCCTCGGGAAGATGCGCTCTCATATCCTCACGGCACAAGAACGTGCCGTTGGGAATGAGGATCGCCCCGCTGGCCCGGTTCGCCAGCTCAATGATGATCTTCCACACGTCGCCGACCTGCGGACGCTCGACACCGATGACGGAGCCGACGACATCCACCTCGGCCTCGCTGCCGTCAGCGGCACGGATCCAGAACTCCCCATCGTTCCCGGTCACCTTGTCAGCCGAGGCCTCGTGGGGCGAGAGGATCGCCCGCACCACATCCATGTCCGGAGGAACCGGCTCGCCGTCCACGAACCTGTGCAGACTCAGGCCGTAGCTCACTTCGACGGCCCTGCCCTGAACACGAACTTGATCCCCTTGACGTTGTTGTCGAGTGCCCACTGTTCCAGGGCGTACCGAGTCTTTTCGTCGGACATGTACCACACGACGGGTGTGCCCTTCGCCGTAGGCCAGCATCGAGTCGGAGTAGTGCAGGTTCTTGGCGTCGATGAGTGTTCCGTTCTGATAGCCGTCGAACTTGACGTAGCCGCTCCGGTTGAGCCGCATTCCCCGGCGCGGTGGGCCGCGTTCGCCGTCTGCGCCGGGGAGTCGCGGTCATTCGGCCCGCAGGTCGAACTGGTCCCGCAGGAGGGCCGTGTGCAGTCGCAGGGTGCGGCCGTCCGGCAGGGTCTCCAGGACCTGGACTCCGTCGTAGTTGAGGAGCTGCCGCAGGACCGCCGCGAAGCCGTCGCCGCGGGTGGGCGGCAGCCCGACGCGCTGGGCGAGGGCGGTGACCGGGAGGGTGCCCGCGTCGACGAGGGTCGCGAGCGCCTTCCTGATCTGCTCCTGCGGCGGCTTGCGGGCCAGGAGTCCGAGCTGGGCCTGGTAGGTCTCCGAGGCGAGGAGTCCGTTGACCAGTGTCTCGTCCGGGGAGATCAGCGTCGGGCTGACGAGGGTGTCCTCGCCGCCCGCGGTGACTGCCACGTCGAACAGGGCGTCGTGCGTCTTGGCGAGTTCGGCCTGCTCCTTCTTCGGCTTGGCCGGTGCCCTCTTCGCCGGTGCGACGGCCGGAGGCGCCGGCCGGGCGGCTGCGGCAGCGGGCCGGGGGCCGGAGGACCACCACTGAGGCCGCTGGTCGCCCAGCTCCCGCCATCCCTTGGGCGGTTCCGCGCCGAACGGCAGGAAGGCCAGTACCGGGATGGTGAACTCGGCGAGCGACGCGCCGCCGTGGTAGCCGGCCTTGAGTGAGGTGTAGCGGGAGTCGGCGTCCCACAGGGCGACGATGCTCGCGCCGGGCTCGGGCCAGACGACCCGGGGCCCGGACAAGGCGACCTCCTGCTCGGCGAGGGGGCCGCCGCCGGGCAGCCGGTGCCGGGCGGACGACGGCTCAGCCGTCTCCACCTTGACCCCGTGCCGGTCCACGACGTGCCCGTGGTCGCTGGTGAGGAGGACCGCCATGCCCTCGGTGGCAGCCGCTCGCAGCAGGTCGCGCAGCCCGGCGACGTGGTCGACGTGCCACGCGCCGTCGCCGAGCTTCTGTTCCTTGGCGAGGCGGTCGTCGATGGTGTTGAGGACGACGGCGACATGGGTCCTGCCGTCGCTGAGGGCTGCCGTGAGGGCCGGGCCGAAGGTGTCACCGGCGTTATCGGAGCGCAGGTCGTCCTTGTGGAAGACGGCGGCCGGGGCTCCGCCCCACAGTTTGTGCGTCGGGAACAGCCGCTTCTCGTCGGTCTGCGTGCCCTTCGTCAGCCGGCCCGCGAAGAGGGAGGTGCGGGAGACGGCGGTCAGGGTGGGCAGCGCGGCGGACATGGCCCGGCGCTGTGGGGCGCCCTCGGGCAGCGGGTCGAACTCGGCCCAGGTGTTGCGTAGTTCCTCACCGAGTTCGTCGGCGATGGCGGCGCTCATGCCGTCGAGGACGAGCAGCAGTACGCGTCGCCCCTCGCCGTGGCGGACGACCGGCTTCACGACCTCTTCGAGGAAGGTCTCGACGGTCAGCATCGATCCGGGCTGTGTACCGGATGCGGTCCATGCAGCGAGGAGGGGGGCGAAGGAGGCGTCGATGGCGCGGCGCCGCTCGCGGACCCGTGTGCCGAGCGTGTCGTAGGCGGCCTTCAGGACCGGGTCCGGGTCTCCGCCGGCCTCGATGTGTTCGAGAGCGAGGTCGACCCAGCCGGTCTCGGCGATGTGCCGCGCTATGGCGTCGGCCACCGTGGGTGATGCGGTGGCCGGCTCGGTGGCCAGCCAGCGGGCGAGCCGCTGGCCCATGCGGGCCCGCTCGATGCGGGCGGACTCCTCGGGGTCGCCGGCGAGCCGGTGGCCGCGCAGGTGCCGTATGGCGTCGGCCACGGCGGCCGTGTCGGCGGTGGCGAGGGCGAGGGCACGTCCGACGGCCGTGTACCGGGCCTGCAGGCCGCCCGTCATCAGCGGGCTGGACTCGACGGCCTTCTCGGCACCGAACTGGCGGGCCAGGGTGGCGGCGTGGTCGAGGACGATGCCGGCCAGGCGTCGGGCCTCACGCGCCCGGTCCGGATCCGTCGTGCCGCTGCCGGTGCGGTGGCCGGTGGCGAGCAGCGCGGTGACGTACTCCTCGGCGGCGCGGCCGAAGACGGTCACCAGCGTGTCGAGTTGGTCGACGGTGGCCGGGGTCGGGTCGCCGAAGTAGCGCTCGGCGCGGCCGCGGGCCTGATACGTCTCGGGAGCGGGGTCGGCGTGTTCCCACAGGGCCGCGCACACCAGGCCGAAGGCGACCGCGTCTGCTCCTCGTTCGGCTTCGACGAGGGCGAGCAGGGCGCGCCCGGCGAGTCCGGCCTGGTCGTCCTCGCCGAGGAAGGCGGCGAGTCCGGTCCGTTCGGGGCCGCGCAGTCCGAGGAGCCGTTCGGGGCCGCCGCCGGTCGTGGACCAGCGGAGCAGGGCCTGGGCGTCGAGCCGTTCGTCGCCGGGCCGCTGGGCCGGTGCGACGGCCGTGTCGGTGTCGTAGCGGCCGAGGCGGAGGCGGCGCTGGGCGAGGGCGGTGAGGGCGTACTGCCGGGAGAGCCAGCCGCCGGAGACGGGCGGCCAGCCACCGGGCGGGGTGGCGTCGAGCAGGGCCTCGGCCGCCCAGTTGGCGTCCTTCAGTCGCGGGTCGATCTGCCGGGCGCCGAAGGCCTCGCGGACCACGTCCCAGCCGTCGACGGTGTCGACGGCCTTCTTGTGGACGCGGGCGAGGATCGCCGGATCGAGTTCGTGCTGCTCGCGGTCGGTGAGGACGACGAGTACGGCGGGGCCGGGAGTGCGGCCGGCGAGGTGGTCGAGGACCAGTTCGTGGACGGCGAGCGGGGACAGCGCTGCGGTGACCCGGGCGGTGCGGCCCTCCGCCCAGGTGGGCTCGGCCGGGCCGTCCCAGTGGGGTGTGGAGCGCAGCAGGACCACCCGGCGCCGGTCCTCGCTCCCCGGCCGGAGGGAGGCGGCGAGTTGCGGCTGGGCGGTGAGGTACTGGGTGATGGTCGCGGTGTTGAGCCGGACCGCGCCCGGCACGGCCGTGGGTTCGGTGGCGGGAGCGGTGCCGTTCATCGGTCGACCACCCGCCAGGTGATCTCGATGGTGGCCCCGGGGTTGTTCCTCGCCAGTTCGGCCAGCTCGGCCTCCAGGTCCCTGGCCGCCTGCCCGGCGGTGGTGGTGGGGGGGGGGGGGGGGGGGTGCGCAGGCCGGGGGGGGGGGGGGGGGGGGGCGGG
>NZ_JBJZOJ010000061.1:0-47435 GCF_047200655.1 Streptomyces sp. MS06 | reverse complement strand
GAGCGGATCCGGGGGAGCGCGGTGAAGTTGTGCCGCGGCGGCGGGCAGGACGTCGCCCACTCCAGTGAACGGCCGTAGCCCCAGGGGTCGTCGACGCCCACCCGCTCTCCGTACCGGGCGGTCCGCCACACGTTGTAGAGGAACGGCAGCGTCGACAGGCCCAGCAGGAAGGAGCCGATGGTCGAGACCGTGTTCAGCGCGGTGAAACCGTCCGCGGCCAGGTAGTCGGCGTAGCGGCGGGGCATGCCCTCGGCGCCGAGCCAGTGCTGCACCAGGAAGGTGGTGTGGAAGCCGACGAACAGCGTCCAGAAGTGGACCTTCCCCAGCCGCTCGTCGAGCATCCTCCCGGTGAACTTCGGCCACCAGAAGTACAGCCCGCCGAAGATCGCGAAGACGACCGTGCCGAACACGACGTAGTGGAAGTGCGCGACCACGAAGTAGGAGTCGGTCACCTCGAAGTCCAGCGGCGGTGACGCCAGGATCACCCCGGTCAGCCCGCCGAACAGGAACGTCACCAGGAAGCCGGTGGCCCACAGCATCGGCGTCTCGAAGGACAGCGAGCCCCGCAGCATCGTGCCGCTCCAGTTGAAGAACTTCACCCCCGTGGGCACCGCGATCAGGAAGGACATGAAGGAGAAGAACGGCAGCAGCACCGCGCCGGTGGCGAACATGTGGTGCGCCCACACCACCACCGACAGGCCGGTGATCGAGATCGTCGCGCCGACCAGGGTGAGGTAGCCGAAGATCGGCTTGCGGCTGAAGACCGGGATGATCTCGGTGATCACGCCGAAGAAGGGCAGGGCGATGATGTAGACCTCGGGATGTCCGAAGAACCAGAACAGGTGCTGCCACAGCAGTGCTCCGCCGTTCGCCGCGTCGAACACCTGCGAGCCGAACCGCCGGTCCGCCTCCAGCACCAGCAGTGCCGCCGCGAGCACCGGGAAGGCCATCAGGATCAGCACCGAGGTGAGCAGCGTGTTCCAGGTGAAGATCGACATCCGGAACATCGTCATGCCGGGTGCGCGCATCCCGATGATGGTGGTGGTGAAGTTGACCGCGCCGAGGATGGTGCCGAACCCGGACAGCGCCAACCCCATGATCCACATGTCGGGTCCCACGCCGGGCGAGTGGTCCAGGCCGTTCAGCGGTGCGTAGGCGAACCAGCCGAAGGCGGCCGGCCCGTCCGTCACCACCACGGAGCCGAGCACGATCAGGCCGCCGAACAGGTAGAACCAGTACGACAGCATGTTCAGCCGCGGGAAGGCGACGTCGGGGGAGCCGATCTGGAGCGGCATCAGCTCGTTGGCGAAGCCCGCGAAGCCGGGCGTCGCGAACAGCAGCAGCATGATCGTGCCGTGCAGGGTGAAGAGCTGGTTGTACTGCTCGTTGCTCATGATCTGGAGGCCCGGCCGGGCCAGCTCGGCCCGCATCAGCAG
Organism: Streptomyces sp. MS06; assembly: GCF_047200655.1. Lineage (NCBI taxonomy): Bacteria > Bacillati > Actinomycetota > Actinomycetes > Kitasatosporales > Streptomycetaceae > Streptomyces > Streptomyces sp. MS06. The sequence goes on along the minus strand of NZ_JBJZOJ010000061.1, from coordinate 45,999 downwards.
CGCCATGGCGCCGGCGACGAGGAAGAAGACGAACGAGGTGATCAGGTAGAGGTGGCCGATCTTCTTGTGGTCGGTGGTGGTCAGCCAGTCCACGACCACTCGGCCGGGCCGCCGGGGACGGGTGTCCCGTGCTGCGGCTGCTGCGGTGTCGGTCACCATGGTCCGCTCGCCCCTTCGCCCCTTCGCCCCTCGCCTCCCGCGACCGCTCCGGCCCTGTGTGCCGCCCGGCGGCCCGGGAACGCGGCCGCGGCGTCCGTGCCCCCGCCCGCTGGGGCGGGAGGCGTACGGCGGGAATGTGAGGGAGCCGTGTCATTCCTGTGCGCCGGCTGCCCCGTGAGCCGTGTGGCCGGAAAGGAAATACCCGCCGGGGGCGGCTCTGCGGCAACTCTCCGCCGGTGCCGGCGGCCGACGTCCACCGACACGCGGGAATTGCTTTCGAATACCTGCGGAAGGCGTACGGATTCACTCGGAGTCGTGACGGAGAATGACCGAAACGCAGGGCGGGATTCTGTGACAGAAGTGTGACCGGAGTGATCCATCACACGGGTTGCGCTTCCCCGTTCGGCCCGCACCGCCTAGCGTGGCGCTATGGCACCCATTCCTCCCGGTCAGGCGGAACCGCAGGACAGCCCGGACGGCTATCTCGGCCTCGAGGCGGAGCAGGCCGAGCGGCTGGCCCGGCAGCGTGGTTGGTCGACGGTGCGCGCGCTGCCGCCGGGCGCGGTCATCACCCTGGAGTACCGCGTGGGGCGGCTGAACTTCGAGGTGAAGGACGGTCGCGTGGTGCGGGCGTGGAAGGGCTGAACGGACCGAACGGCTGAACGGACCGAACGGGCTGAGCGTCCCGCGGCGGGCGCCGCGCCGCCGCTGACGGTCGTGCGGTTCCCCGCGCCCGGTTCCCCGCGCCCCCGGGAACACGGCAGCCACCCTCCCACCCACCCGCAGCGGCCGGGCCCTCGTCGGCGTTCCCGGGCGGCCGGTTGACGGAGCAGGCCCCGGTCCGCCGGCCCCTGGACGACGGGGCCCGGCGGACCGGGGCCTTGCGGTGCGCGGCCGGTGCGCGGCCGGTGTGCGTACGGGACCGGCGCCGCCCGGGCCGGGCGTCAGCCGTTCGCCAGCGGGCGGGCCGCCGGGCTGGAGCCACGCGGGCGGTCCGGGTGGTGCGGGCGGCGGCTGCCCGCCGAGGTGATCGGGGCCCGCTCCGAACGGGCCGCGTGCGAGCCTGGAGCCAGGTGCGCGGAGGCCCGGACCGGGCGGGCCGCGGCGGCCGCCTCCCTGGCGGCCGTGGCCTCGTCCCGCGCGGACGACGACAGGCGCGGCGTGAACGGCACCGCGGCGGCCGGTGCGGGAGCCGGCGCCGGCGAACCGGCCGCGGTACCGAACCGGGTGCGACGGCGTGCACGCAGGTCCAGGATCCAGGCCTCGGCGCGGGCGATCAGCGGTTCGAACCAGGGCAGCGCCAGCAGGATCAGCAGGCCCGCGGCCCAGCCGAGGAGCACGTCGCTCAGCCAGTGCGTACCGAGGTAGACGGTGGCCATCCCGACGCCCAGCGCGGTCACCGCGGACAGGGCCGACAGCCAGCGGCGCGCTCTCGGCGTGGAGGCCAGGTAGGCCAGTATTCCCCAGGTCACCACGGCGTTGGCGGTGTGGCCGCTGGGAAATATATCGCCGCCGAGGCCCATCTCGTTCGAACCGATGAGGGTGGCGTAGTGCGGTCCCAGCCGCCCCATCCCGATCTTCGCCGCGCCGACGGTGACGTTCAGCAGCAGCAGCGAGGTGCCCAGCGTCAGCAGCGGGCGAAGGGTGTGCTGGCGCCAGGAGCGCCAGCCCAGCCACGCCGCCACCATCACCGCGGTGGGGCCGCGCTGGCCGAGCACCACGTAGTAGTCGACGAAGGCATGGATCCTCGGCCACTGCTGGTACGGCCGGAAGAACATGACCTGCCAGTCCAGGCGGACGAGCCAGGAGGTCGTCACCACGAGCCACACGATCGCCAGGTAGAAGCCCAGGGTGGCGCCGAACAGCGCCGCCCTGTGCCGCGTCATGCGCGGTACGTCGATGTGGGACGGCCGCTCGGGTTCGCGGTCCAGGCGGGCGAAGACCCGGTCCCAGCGAGTCGCCTTTGGTTCAGTACGCACCCAATCGACGTTACAGCGAGTGAGCTGTGCCCCGCTGCGTAGGGAGGTCTTCGTGATGACCACGTAATGTGGACCGGCCACGGATTCGGTGGTATTTCCCGGCATGGCCTGCGGGTTCGATGTGCCGGTATTCGAGAAAGTCGACGCTTTCCCGTGTCGGGCCGTTCCGGCTTTCAAAATATGTTCATCCGGGGCTCGCGTGGAATTACCGGCGGGGCAACGCTCCGTGTCGGCCGGGTGTCCGCACCGGGTCCGCCAGGGGACGGCTGGGTGTCGCCCGTGTGGCGGGTGTCACAGGAGTGGGCATGTGGCGCAGAAGACAGCGCCCGCCCCCTCCCGGTCGGACTCGCGTACGCTGGCCGCTCACCCGTATACGTGCCCGCCTCCCGGAGGCCGGGCCGCGGCCACGGGGGGATCAGCTGGGAGGTACGTACATGTCCGGGACGACCACGGCCGCCGCGCTGCGCCGTCGGGCGGCCGGGGCCGGTGCCAACCGCTGGGTCGTCCTCGTGGTGCTGTGCGTGAGCCTGCTGCTGGTCGCCGTCGACGCGACCGTGCTGCACGTGGCGGTGCCCGCCGTCACCGAGGACCTCCGGCCCGGCGCGATGGAGCTGCTCTGGATCGTCGACACCTATCCGCTCGTCTGCGCCTCGCTGCTGATCCTCTTCGGCACGCTCGGCGACAAGGTCGGCCGCAGGCGGATCCTGCTGTTCGGGTACACCCTGTTCGGCCTCGCCTCCGCGCTGGCGGCCTTCGCGCCGAACGCCCAGGTGCTGATCGGCGCCCGGGCCCTGCTGGGCGTGGGCGGCGCGATGATCATGCCCGCGACGCTCTCGATCCTGCGGCAGGTCTTCCCCGACCGGCGCGAACGGGCGCTCGCCATCGGCATGTGGAGTGCGGTGGCCGCGGTGGGCGCCGCGGTGGGGCCGCTGCTCGGCGGGTTCCTCCTGGAGCACTTCTGGTGGGGTTCGGTCTTCCTCGTCAACATCCCGCTGATGCTGGTGAGCCTGCCGGTGGGGCGGCTGCTGCTGCCCGAGTCGACGGGTGAGGGGGACGGGCCCTGGGACGTGGTCGGCGCGCTGATGGCCGCCGCCGGGCTGTTCGGCGTGGTGCTGGCCGTCAAGCGCCTCGGCGGCGGCGAGCCGCCGCTCGGCGCGCTGACCGTGGTGCCGCTGCTCGCGGGCGCCGCACTGCTGGTGCTGTTCGTCCGCCGGCAGCGGGGCCGTCCCCACCCCCTGGTCGATCTGCGGATGTTCCGGCGCCCGGTGTTCAGTACATCCGTCGGCTGCATAGTCCTGGCGATGCTGGCACTGGTCGGCCTGGAGCTGATCGCGGCGCAGTACCTGCAGCTCGTGCTGGGCCTGTCCCCGCTGCAGACCGGGCTGCGGCTGCTTCCGCTGACCTTCGCGGCGATGGCGGCGGGCCTGGCCGGGGCGCAGCTGCTGCGGCGGCTCGGCCCGCGCCGCATGGTGTGCCTCGGCTTCTGCCTGACCGCGGCGGCCGTGGTCGCGCTGACCGGGATGGGCGGCGGCGACAACAGCGGACTGCTGGTGTTCGGGTTCCTGCTGCTCGGCTTCGGACTGGAGACGACCCTGTTCGGGGCGTACGAGTCGATGCTCAGTGAGGCGCCGCCGGAGCAGGCGGGCGGGGCCGCGGCGATCGGCGAGACCTCGTACCAGCTCGGCGCGGGGATCGGTATCGCCCTGCTGGGCAGCGTGATGAACGCGGCGTACGCGCCCGGGCTGGCGTCCGTGCCCGGGGTGCCGGACAGGGCGTCGTCCTCCGCCGCGCACTCGCTGGGGGAGGCCTACGAGGTGGCCGACGGGCTGGGCGGCGGTGCGGGCGGTGCGCTGCGCCGGGCCGCCCGCGAGTCCTTCGTGCACGGGCTGCACGTCACCCTGCTGGTGAGCGCCGGGCTGCTGCTGGTCGGGGCGGCGATGGCGCTGCGGCTGCCGCGGACCATGGTCTGCGAGGAGACCCCCGTCGGGGTGCCGGCCCCCCGCGAGGCCGAGCGGTCCCGCGTCTCGGCGTGACCCCTGCCGGGCCGGTCGGTCCGGGCGTTCCGGGTAATCCGGGTGTTCCGGGTACTCCGGATGTTCTGGGGCGGGTCCTTCCAGCATCCGCCTTCCGGTGGGGTCGCATCCGGCGGATCCGGCCCCGTGCGGCAGCCCGCAGAGCCGGACGGGTGGAATGCCGGGGCGGGCGGAGTGTCGGCCGAGGCGGGCGGAGGGTCGGCCGAGCGGGGGGCCGGGCGGTCCCGGGTGGCCCGGGGCGCGCGGTGCGCAGGTCACCGCCTTCCGCACTGGACGTGGGGGAGGCTACGTCGTAGCGTCTGCCCGGAGTGCCGTGACTAGCGCTGCTAGTTTTCAGTTCCCCGGAGGGTGTTCCATGTCCGCGTCCTCGAACCCGTCGTCGAAGTTGCCGCCTTTCGACCCCGCCGATCCCCTCGGGATCGACGACCTGCTGGAACCCGAGGACCGGGCCGTCCGGGAGACCGTGCGCGACTGGGCGGCGGACCGCGTCCTGCCGTACGTCGCCGACTGGTACGAGCGGGGCGAACTGCCCGGTATCCGCGAGCTGGCCAGGGAACTGGGCGGGATCGGGGCGCTCGGGATGTCGCTGGACGGGTACGGCTGCGCAGGGGCGTCGGCCGTGCAGTACGGGCTGGCCTGCCTCGAGCTGGAGGCCGCCGACTCCGGTATCCGCTCGCTCGTCTCCGTGCAGGGCTCGCTCGCCATGTACGCCATCCACCGGTTCGGCAGCGAGGAGCAGAAGCAGCGGTGGCTGCCGCGGATGGCGGCCGGTGAGGTCATCGGCTGCTTCGGGCTGACCGAGCCGGACCAGGGTTCCGACCCCGCCTCCCTGCGCACCCGCGCCAGGCGCGACGGCTCCGACTGGATCCTCGACGGGCGCAAGATGTGGATCACCAACGGCTCGGTGGCCGGCGTCGCCGTCGTCTGGGCGCAGACCGACGACGGGCTCCGCGGCTTCGTCGTCCCGACCGACGCCCCCGGCTTCTCCGCACCGGAGATCAAGCACAAGTGGTCCCTGCGCGCCTCGGTGACCAGCGAGCTGGTCCTCGACGGGGTGCGGTTGCCCGCCGACGCCGTCCTGCCCGGGGCGACCGGCCTGCGCGGGCCGCTGAGCTGCCTGTCGCACGCGCGGTACGGGATCGTCTGGGGCGCGATGGGGGCGGCGCGGTCGTGCTTCGAGACCGCGGTGGACTACGCCCGCACCCGCGAGCAGTTCGGGCGGCCCATCGGGGGCTTCCAGCTCACCCAGGCCAAGCTCGCCGACATGGCGGTCGAACTGCACAAGGGCATCCTGCTCGCCCACCACCTCGGCCGGCGGATGGACGCCGGCCGCCTGCGTCCCGAGCAGGTCAGCTTCGGCAAGCTCAACAACGTGCGCGAGGCGATCGAGATCTGCCGCACGTCCAGGACCGTCCTCGGCGCCAACGGGATCTCGCTCGAGTACCCCGTGATGCGGCACGCGACGAACCTCGAGTCGGTGCTCACCTACGAGGGCACCGTCGAGATGCACCAGCTCGTGCTGGGCAAGGCGCTCACCGGACTCGACGCCTTCCGCTAGGCCGCGGGCGCCCCGAGGGGGCGGGGCCGGTGAGCGGCCCTGCCTCAGCTCTGGTTGTAGAAGCCGTCCGTACGGTGGGCGGCCGGATCCCCGCTGACGATCTCCGTGTTGGCGGGGGTCAGCAGGAACACGCGGGTGGACACCCGCTCGATGGAGCCGCGCAGGCCGAAGATGAGCCCCGCGGCGAAGTCGACGACGCGCTTGGCGTCGCCCGGCTCCATCGCCGTGAGGTTCATGATGACGGGGACGCCGTCGCGGAACAGCTCGCCGATCGCGCGGGCATCCCGGAAGCTGTCCGGGGTGACCGTGCCGATCCGGCGTCCCTTCTCCTCGGCCGTGTCCGCGGCGACCTTGACCCGGGGGTCGGTGACCCAGGCGTCCCCGGAGTCGGTCCCCTCGGAATAGTCGTCGTCGTAGTAGCGCTCGTCATCGTTGTCGTCGACGAGGCCAAGCCAGGCACTCGCCTTGCGCACCGATCCCATGGACGCCTCCTCTCACAGCGGTCTTTCTTGCTCTCCGCATCACTATGGTCATCCATGATGCGGATGGCGCGCCAAGTGGATAGACGCCGCGCGGGGGGTTTGTGACGGTACTGGTGCACAGCCGATCCGTCGAGAGCCCAGGTTTCCCAAGGGTCGTCAAGGTTCTTTGTGCGCCCGGCTGCTGACTGTGAGTGAAATATGATTCTTCACGGCGTACGGGTGACGGGCGTGGCGTGCGGGTGAACGGAGAGTCAGCCCGGCAGCGCGACAACCGGCCGATACGATCGGCGTCTCGCGGTGGCGAACCGCGGGGAACCACGGGGGCAGTCGTGTTCGGAATAGTCAGGCCCTGCCGCCATCGGCTCGACGAGCCGCTCGCGGCGCAGTGGACGGCGCACCTGTGCGGTCTGTGCCTGACGCTGCGCGGTGACCACGGGCAGTTCGCACGGGTCGTCACCAACTACGACGCCCTGCTCGTCTCGGTGCTGACGGACGCTCAGTCCGCCCCCGACGGCGTCCGGCGGCGCACCGCCGGGCCCTGCCCGCTGCGCGGCATGCGGACCGCCGCCGTCGCGCGGGGGGACGGCGCCCGGCTCGCGGCGGCCGTGTCGCTGGTGCTCGCCTCGGCCAAGGTGCGCGACCACATCGGTGACGGGGACGGGCTGCTGGCGCGCCGGCCGGTCGCGCTCGCCGCCCGGCGGGTGGCCGCGAACTGGGGGCGGGCCGGGGAACGCGGCGCAGCGGCAGTCGGCTTCGACGCCGCCGTCCTCGTCGACGCGGTGGACCGGCAGGCCGGCCTGGAATCGCAGGCGGGCCCGGGCTCCTCGATCCTGGCCGTCACCGAGCCCACCGAGACCGCCACGGCCGCCGCCTTCGCGCACACCGCGGTCCTCGCCGGCCGTCCGGCCAACGCCGCGCCGCTGGCGCAGGCCGGCCGCCTCTTCGGCCGGCTCGCGCATCTGCTGGACGCGGTGGAGGACCGCGAGGCCGACGCCGCGTCAGGCGCCTGGAACCCGCTGACCGCCACCGGAACCCCGCTCGCCGAGGCCCGCCGGCTCGCCGACGACGCGGTGCACGGCATCCGGCCGGCGCTGCGGGAGGTCGACTGGGCGACCGGGGCGTCGCCCGAGCGCCGCGGCGCCGACGGCCGGCTGGTGCACCGGCTGCTCGCACACGAGGTGCGTCGCTCGGTGGACCGCGCCTTCGGTACCGACGCCTGCGGACATCCGCGCCCGGCCGCCGCCTTCGGGCCGCCCGAGGGTCCACGCGCCCCCGGCCGGCCGTACGACCCGCCTGAGCGGCAGCACCCCCGGAACGCCTTCGGCGCCCGGCAGCCGCATCCCGCCGGGCGGGGCTTCTGGGCCGGATGCGCGGCCGCGGCCGGGCTCTGCTGCACCTGCAGGCTCTGCTGCGCCGACGAGTACGAGGGCCCGTGGTCGCGCCGCAGACGCGAGGGCTGGTGCAGCGGCTGCGGGGACTGCGACTGCTCGTGCTGCGAGGCATGCGAGTGCTGCGAGTGCTGCGAGTGCTGCGACTGCGGGTGCTGCGACTGCGGGTGCGACTGCTGACCGTCGCGTGCCGCGCCCCCGGAGCACCCGCGGCGGTCCTGTCGCCGTCCGCCGGCGGTGTCGGCCGGCCGCCCCACGGCGCCTGACGGCCGGCCGGTCGAAAACCGGTGGAACGATGCCGCGGTGCGCCGCTAACGTGCCGTCGATCCCGGTCGTCCAGCCGAAGGACCCGCCGTTGTACACCCTGTGAGACCTCCCGAGCGCTGAACCGTCGCGCGTCGCCTCCGTGCGCCGCGCTGCTTCCTGCTGCGGACTTCTCACTGAAACCGGTGTACTCCCGTGCTCAACACCTGGGCCGTCGTGCCCACCTGCCTGCCCGTCGTCCTCCGCCGCTGCCGCGCCTGCGCGTCCCGACGCCTGCGGACGGACGGCAAGTTCCGCGTCAACGCACACCACAAGCTGATCGACGCCTGGCTGCTCGCGCTCTGCACCGCCTGCGGGGAGACCGGGAGGCTCACGGTCCTGGAGCGGGCCCACGTCCGATCCGTGCGACCGGAACTGCTGGATCGGATGCACGGCAACGATCCCGGTCTGGCGGCCGAGCTGCTCCAGGACCCGGCCCTGCGGCGCCGCAACCGCCTCGCCCTCGACTGGGACGGCGCCTGGCGGCTCGACACCGGCGGTTCGGACCGCCTCGACCGCGAAGTGAGCGACGCCCTCGACGTCTCGGTCCGCTTCGCGGCGCGGATACCCGTCCGCCCGGTGCGGCTGATCGCCGAAGGCTGCGGTCTTCCGCGGGCCGAGGTCGAGCGGCTGCTCGCGGAGGGCAGGCTCGTCTCTGCGGCCCGGCTGAGCGGCAGGCTCTCCGGGGACTTCACCTTCACGCTCAAGCGCTGACCCCGGCTCCCCTCGGCGCCGGCGTCCGCGCTGGCGCCGAGGCCCGGCCGTCCGGCCGACGCGGCGACGGATCCGACCGCCGTCGGCGCGGCGGTCCCGGGCCGCATGGTGCCCCTTCGTCAGGTGCGAGGTGCGAGGTGCCTGATGCGGAGACCGAGTCCCCGTCAGGTCGTCTGTGACCAAGTGAAGTTGAACGCTGCACGGCCGAAAGCTCCCTTGCGGCGGCCGCTCGTTCGGCCGAATACTCCCCCTCAGCGCTTGCCAGGGGTACTTCCGGTCCGGAATCCGGACAGGAAGTGCGTTCGGCTGCGCCTCACGGGCCCCGACCCCACGCGGGCCCCCGACTTCCCATGTGGAGGGAACGAAAAGTGAGGATCAAGCGCACCACCCCCCGCAACGGCGTGTCGAGACGGAGCCGGCTGATCGCCGTCGCCACCGGACTCGTCGCCGCCGCCGCGTTCGCGGTCCCCAGCGCGAACGCCGCCGACACATCCGCCGCGTTCAGTGCCGCACAGCTCAGCCGGGCCGGCGACGCGGTGCTCAAGGCGGACGTCCCGGGCACCGCCTGGGCCGTCGACAGCAGTACCCACCGGGTCGTCGTCACCGTCGACAGCACGGTGTCCAAGGCCGAGATAGCCAAGATCAAGCGGCAGGCGGGTGCCGGTGCCGGCGCCCTGACCATCAAGCACACACCGGGCACGTTCCGGAAGCTGATCTCCGGCGGGGACGCCATCTACACGAGCAGCTGGCGCTGCTCGCTGGGCTTCAACGTGCAGGACAGCAGCGGGAACTACTACTTCCTCACCGCCGGTCACTGCACCGACGGCGCGGGCTACTGGTACACCTCGTCCGGCACCACGATCGGCTACACGGCCGGCTCCCAGTTCCCCGGCAACGACTACGGCATCGTCCGCTACACCAACGGCTCGGTCAGCCACCCGGGCAAGGTCGGCAACCAGGACATCACCAGGGCGGCGACGCCGAGCGTCGGGCAGTACGTCCTGCGGCGCGGCTCGACCACGGGCACCCACGGCGGCTATGTGACCGGCCTGAACGCCACCGTCAACTACGGCAACGGCGACATCGTCCGGGGTCTGATCCAGACCAACGTGTGCGCCGAGCCCGGCGACTCCGGCGGCTCGCTCTACTACGGCAGCACCGCCTACGGGCTGACCTCCGGCGGCAGCGGCAACTGCAGCTCCGGCGGCACGACCTTCTTCCAGCCGGTCACCGAGGCACTGAACGCCTACGGGGTGCACGTGTACTGACGGCTGCCCCCGACCGGCTCCCGCACGGCCCGGCCCCCGGCCGGCAGCACGGAGTCCCCGCACGGCGCGGTCCGCCGTGCGGGGATGGGGGCCGCGGTGGCGGTCGCGGGGCACCCGACGGCCCTGCGCCGTGCCTGACGAGTGATCTCTGCGAAGCTTCGGTGTCCAAAGCCGAAGGAGGGGTCGTGGGTATTGAGCTGGAACTGCACGCGGGGCGACCCTCGCGAAAGGGGCCGTCCCGGGACACCCTGCTGCGGGGCTCTTACGAGCACGGTGAAGCGCTGGCCAGGATGCTGGGCACCCTCGACCGGCACGGCTCGGGCAAGCTCGGCTGGGTGGATCCGTACGGTGACACGTTGTTCAACGAACAGGAAGCTCAAGTCGCCCGTCAGGAGGTCGTCGCCTTGGTGCAAGGGTGTACTGACGACCAGCAGAAGGCGGCTGTGCTTGACCTTGCCGAGCTCCTTGAAACGTGTGCGGCGACGCCGGGCAGCTACTTGTGGTTCATGGGGGATTAGCCGTACCTGATCATCGCCCTTTTGGGTTGGCCGGGGTTGGGTGACGGATGTGGCGTGAGAGCCTGTAGGACCCTCCGGTCCCGCGAACCGTGACCATGTGCCAGACACGCTAGGGTGCCTGGGCCGGCAGGGGGTTCGTCCGGGTCGGTCGGGGTCCGTCCTCGCGCCGTCTGCGCAGTTGTGCCGCGAGCAGTGCGACCGCGGTCCCGCCCGCCGCCCACGCGGACAGCACCAGCAGGGGGCCGGTCAGGGCGTTGCCCTCGAAGTACGCGATCGAACGGGCCGACCAGGTTCCCGCACCCGGGGGCAGCGCCGGGCCGATCGCCCGCCAGAACGGCGGCAGCATCGGCAGCGGGAAGGCGCCGCCCGCGCTCGGGTTGCCCGCGATCACCACGAGCAGGATCGCCAGGCCGATGCCGACGATGCCGAAGACGCCCTGGAGGGCGAGGGTGGCGGCGCCGACGGCGAAGGTGACCAGCGCGCCCAGTCCCCACAGCGCGGCCACGCTGCCGGGCAGCGCGCCCAGGATCGGGCCGACGATGACCGCTCCGCCGAGACCGCCGGCGACCGCCACCAGGGCCATGGCGCCCAGCCTGATCAGTGCGCGGCGCGGGTTGGAGGGTCGGGCGCCGGTGCTGATCGCGAGGATGGAGGCGCACAGGTAGCCGCCCACGCACCAGCCCACGACCAGGTAGAACGACGACAGCCCGTCGAAGTCCTGGGCGGAGGCAGGGGCCACGTCGAGCGTGCGCACCGTACGCTGCTGGGTCTTCTCCAGGCCGGTGACCAGTCGCTCCAGTGTGGTGGCGAGGACGGTGCCGCCTCCGGAGGCGACCAGCAGGGTGTCGCCGGCGGCGGGGCGGATGATCAGCGCCCCGTCGATCTCCCGGTCCGTGATCTGCTCGCGGGCCGTCGCCTCGTCGGCCACCGGGCGCGGGTCCAGTGGCGAGCCGGGCAGCCGCTCCAGGCGGGCCACTGCCTGGTCCGCCGCGGCTCCCGGGGCGACGACCCCGAACGGCACGTCTTTCGGCGCGGGGTCGTGCAGCGCCCCGACGTAGGAGGCGATGAACAGCAGCTGGAGGGCGACCACGCCGATGACCAGGAGAGTGGCCCGCGGGGTGACGGCGTCCTTCACCTCATCGAGGAAGGTCGTCTGTGTCATGTCCCCCACGCTCCGGGGAGGCGGGAGTTTTCGCAGGTGGGGGGCGCCCGAACGGTTGTCGTACAGATGTTCGGAATTTGGTCTATGGTGGGGGTGAGAAGGTTGGAACGGATGTTCGATAGTGGGAGGTGTGGATGCCCGGCTTCACGCATCTGCACACCGCCTCCGGGTTCTCCCTGCGCTACGGTGCCTCGCATCCCGAGCGGCTGGCCGAGCGTGCCTCCGAGCGCGGCATGGACGCCCTCGCCCTCACCGACCGCGACACCCTGGCCGGTGCGGTCCGCTTCGCCAAGGCCTGTGCGGGGGCGGGGGTGCGTCCTTTGTTCGGGGCGGAGGTGGCGGTCGCACCGCCCGTGCGGGAGGGTGCTGCGGGCCCGGGGGAGCGGCGCCGCCCGGCTCCGGTGCGCGGCGGCGCCTTCGTCGACGAGTCGGCGCCCCGGGCCGCCTTTCTCGCGCGGAACGGGGCCCGCGGCTGGGCGGATCTCTGCAGAATCGTTTCGGCGGCGCATGCGGCCGACGGTGGCACCCCTCTGCTGCCCTGGTCCGGCAACCACGCGGACGGCCTGACCGTGCTGCTCGGCCCCGACTCCGACGTCGGCCGCGCCCTCGCCGCGGGCCGCCCCGACCGGGCCGCGAGGCTTCTCGCCCCCTGGCGCGAGGTGTACGGCGACGCCCTCCGGCTGGAGGCCGTCTGGCACGGCCGCACCGGCACCGGGCCCGGCTCCCTGCGGCTGGCCGCCCGGACCGTCGGCTTCGCCGCCGAGCAACGCGTCCGCCCGGTGCTCAGCAACGCCGTCCGCTACGCCGACCCGGGCCAGGGTCCGGTCGCCGACGTCCTGGACGCCGCCCGCCGCCTGGTCCCCGTCGACCCGGCGCGGGGACTGGACTCCGGTGAGGCCTGGCTGAAGGGCGCGGACGCCATGCTGCACGCCGCCGAGCGGATCGTGGAGGCGGCCGGCTTCCGCCGCGGCACCGCGCACCGCCTGCTGGAGCAGACCCGGGCCACGGCCGCCGAGTGCCTGGTCGACCCCGAGGACGACCTCGGCATCGGCACCGTCCACTTCCCCGAGCCGCACCTCGTCGGCGCGGGCCGGCGCACCGCGCAGCGGACGCTGGCCTCGCGGGCGGCGGCAGGGATGGTGCGGCTCGGGTACGCCGGGCGGCGCGCGTACTGGGAGCGGATGCACCACGAGCTGGACGTCATCGCGCACCACGGCTTCGCCACCTACTTCCTGACGGTCGCCCAGGTGGTGGACGACGTGCGGGAGAGGGGTATCCGGGTCGCCGCGCGCGGCTCCGGCGCCGGCTCCCTGGTCAACCACCTGCTCGGCATCGCGCACGCCGACCCCGTCGAGCACGGGCTGCTGATGGAGCGCTTCCTGTCCAAGGAGCGGGTGGTGCTGCCCGACATCGACATCGACGTGGAGTCCGCCCGCCGGCTGGAGGTCTACCGCGCGATCATCGGCAGGTTCGGCACCGAGCGGGTCGCGACGGTCGCGATGCCGGAGACGTACCGCGTCCGGCACGCGGTCCGGGACGTGGGCGCGGCCCTGTCCCTGGACCCGGCCGACATCGACCGCATCGCCAAGTCCTTCCCGCACATCCGCGCCCGCGACGCCCGCGCGGCCCTCGACGAACTGCCCGAGCTGAAGGGCCTGGCGGCGGAGCGGGAGAAGTACGGCAGGCTGTGGGAACTGGTCGAGGCGCTCGACGCCCTCCCGCGCGGTGTCGCCATGCACCCGTGCGGGGTGCTCCTGTCCGACGCCTCCCTCCTGGCCCGTACGCCGGTGATGCCGACCAGCGGCGAGGGCTTCCCCGTGGCCCAGTTCGACAAGGACGACGTCGAGGACCTCGGGCTGCTCAAGCTGGACGTGCTCGGGGTGCGGATGCAGTCGGCGATGGCGCACGCGGTCGCGGAGGTGGAGCGCGCGACGGGGGAGCGGGTCGACCTGGACGCGGTGCCACCGGGCGACCCGGCGACGTACCGGCTCATCCGGTCCGCCGAGACGCTGGGCTGCTTCCAGATCGAGTCGCCGGGCCAGCGCGACCTGGTGGGGCGGCTCCAGCCCGAGACCTTCCACGACCTGGTCGTCGACATCTCCCTGTTCCGGCCGGGCCCGGTCGCCGCCGACATGGTGCGGCCGTTCATCGAGGCGCGGCACGGGCGGGCGCCGGTCCGCCACCCGCACCCGGACCTCCGGCGGCCGCTGGAGGAGACCTACGGGGTCGTCGTCTTCCACGAGCAGGTCATCGACATCGTGGACATCATGACCGGCTGCGGGCGCGGCGAGGCCGACCGGGTCCGGCGCGGCCTGTCCGACCCGGAGTCCCAGGGGCGCATCCGGGTCTGGTTCGCGCAGCGGGCGGCGGCGAACGGCTACGACGCCGAGACCGTCGGCCGGACCTGGGAGATCGTCGAGGCCTTCGGCTCGTACGGCTTCTGCAAGGCGCACGCGGTCGCCTTCGCGGTACCCACGTACCAGTCGGCGTGGCTGAAGGCGCACCACCCGGCCGCCTTCTACGCGGGACTGCTCACCCACGACCCCGGGATGTACCCGAAGCGGCTGCTGCTCGCGGACGCGCGCCGACGCGGGGTGCCGATCCTCCCGCTGGACGTGAACAGGTCGGGCCCCGCCCACCAGATCGAACTGGTGTCTGAATCGCCGGAGGTGTGGGGACTGCGGCTGGCCCTCTCCGACGTGCACCGCATCAGCGAGGCCGAGGCCGCACGGATCGCGGCCGGCCGGCCGTACGCCTCGCTGCTGGACTTCTGGGAGCGGGCCCGGCCGAGCAGACCGCTGGCCCAGCGGCTGGCCCAGGTGGGCGCGCTGGACGCGTTCGGTGCCAACCGGCGCGATCTGCAACTGCACCTGACCGAACTGCACCGGGGTGCCCGGAGCGGCGGCGGAGGCCAGCTCCCGCTGGCGGGCGGGCGCGGGACCGCCCCGGCCGGCCTGCCCGACCTGTCCGAGACCGAGCGGCTCAGCGCCGAGCTGGGCGTGCTGTCCATGGACGCCTCACGCAACCTGATGGACGACCACCGGGACTTCCTCGCCGAGCTGGGCGTGGTGCCGGCGCGCCGGCTGCGCGAGGCCCGGCACGGCGAGACCGTGCTGGTCGCGGGCGCGAAGGCGGCCACCCAGACCCCGCCGATCCGCTCCGGCAAGCGGGTCGTCTTCACCACGCTGGACGACGGCACCGGCCTGGTCGACCTCGCCTTCTTCGACGACTCCCACGACGCCTGCGCGCACACCGTCTTCCACTCCTGGCTGCTGCTGGTGCGCGGAGTGGTGCAGCGCCGCGGACCGCGCAGCCTCAGCGTGGTGGGCTCCGCCGTCTGGGACCTCGCCGAGCTCGTCGAACTGCGCGCCGAGGGCGGGCTGGAGGAGGTGGCGGCGCGCCTGGCGGAGCCGCCCCCCGGGGACGGCTCCGCCCCGGCGGACGACGGTGCCCCCTCGCCCGACCGCCCCGCCGGTGCGGACGGGCGCCCGGTGCCCGCCGGCTCCGCGGCCCGCGATCCGGCGGAGGACCGGAGGATCCGGATGCCGACGGGGTACGAGATGCACCCCTGGGCGGATCTGCGCCCCGCGGGGGAGGGCCCGGCGGTGGGGCGGAAGCTGTGGCACCAGAGCCCGGGGAGTGCGGGATGACCGTCCTTTGCATACGTTTCCGCATGCCGCCCGCGGGCGAGTCGGCCCTGCCGGAACTGCTCGGCCTGCTGCAGGAGTTCACCCCTGTCGTCGAGGCGCTGCCGCCGGACGGCGCACTGGCCGACCTGCGCGGCGCCGAACGCTACTTCGGGCGCGGCGCGGTGGAACTGGCGTCGGTGATCCGGGTCCGCTCCCTCGCCCTGCACGGTGCCGACTGCGTGATCGGCGCCGGGCCGGGCCCGATGCTGGCCCGGGTCGCGCTGCACGCCGCCCGGCCCGGGGTGACCTGTGAGGTGCCCGGGGACGCCGCGGCCGGGTTCCTCGCCGGGAAGCCGGTCGCCGCGCTCCCCGGCATCGGCCCGGCGACCGCCCGCACCCTGTGCGAGTACGGCCTCGACACCCTCGGCCGGGTCGCCGCCGCACCGCTGCCCACGCTCCAGCGCCTGGTCGGCGCGAAGTCCGGCCGCGAGCTGCACGAGAAGGCCAACGGCGTCGACCGCGGCCGGGTGGTCCCGAACGCCGTGTCCCGGTCCCTGGCCGCGGAACGCCTCTTCGACCGGGACGAGCTGGACCCCGAACGGCACCGCCGCGCCCTGCTCTCGGCCGCCGAGGAGATCGGCGCCCGGCTGCGCGCCGCGGAGAAGGTCTGCCGCACCCTGACCCTCACCGTCCGCTACGCCGGCCTAGGCCGCTCTCGCGCGGGATCGGGCGGAGGCGCCCCCGACTCGACCGTCCGCAGCCGCACCCTGAAGGAACCGACCGCGCACTCGGCCGCGCTGACCCGGACGGCGTACGGCATGTACGAGGCGCTCGGCCTGCAGCGCGCGCGGGTCCGGGTGCTCGCCCTGCGCGCCGAGGGGCTCGGCCCCGCGGAACAGGCCTCCTACCAGCTCACCTTCGACCCGGCGGACGAGAAGGCCCGGCGTATCGAGGAGGTCGCCGACCGCGCGCGGGCCAAGTTCGGGCCGCGGGCGGTGATGCCCGGGCGGCTGGCCGCCTGAGGCCCCGACCCCGCCCTGCGGGCGCCCGGCTCCTGCAGGGGTGGGCCGGGCCGACCGTCCCCGTGTCCGCGGGGCCGGGCGCCCGGCCCGAACGGCCTTGACCGGCTCGAACGGCTCGAACAGCTCGAACGGCTCGCCTGGCCCGATGGGGATGAAGTGCACGCGGAGGCCGGGCGGTTAGTGTGCATTGTCCTCATCTGTCCCTGAGGCCCGGAGAGGTGAGGGGCCCTCAGTGGTCGGGGTCGCCGGCGGTTAGCACTGGAAGTTTTTACTGACGCGTAACTTCACAGCGCGGCTACTCGCCCGTAACTTGACGGATGAACAGCACCCCAGTGATCCGGATCACAGGGCATCTCCCCCTCGCACCTCCCCGAGCCGCAAGGAGACCCCACGATGCTGCCCTGGAAGCGCATGTTCAGACCCCTGGCCGCACTGCTGCTGGCCACGGCCGCCCTCACCGTCCCCGCCTCCGCCGCCCACGCCTCCACGGCCCCCAGCCACGGCTGGAACGACTACTCCTGCCACCCCTCCGCAGCCCACCCCCGCCCCGTGGTCCTGGTCCACGGCACGCTCGGCAACTCCATCGACAACTGGCTCGTCCTGGCGCCCTACCTGGAGCACCGCGGGTACTGCGTCTTCTCCCTGAACTACGGCCAACTGCCGGGCGTCCCCGTCTTCTACGGCCTCGGCAGCATCGACAAGTCGGCCGAGCAGCTCTCCGCGTACGTCGACCGGGTCCTCGCCTCGACCGGTGCCGCCAAGGTCGACCTCGTCGGCCACTCGCAGGGCGGGATGATGCCCCGCTACTACCTGAAGTTCCTCGGCGGCGCCGCGAAGGTGAACTCGCTCGTCGGCATCGCGCCCAGCAACCACGGCACCACCCTCAGCGGGCTCACCCACCTGCTGCCGTACTTCCCGGGCGCCGAGTACCTGCTCAACGCCGCCACCCCCGCCCTGGCCCAGCAGATCGTCGGGTCGGACCTCATGAAGCGCCTCAACGCGGGCGGCGACACCGTGCCCGGCGTCCACTACACGGTCATCTCCAGCAAGTACGACGAGGTCGTCACGCCGTACCGCAGCCAGTTCCTCAGCGGCCCCGACGTGAAGAACATCCTGCTCCAGAACCTGTGCTCGCTCGACTTCTCGGAGCACGTGCTGATCGGGACGACGGACCGGATCGCCTTCCACGAGGTGGCCAACGCGCTCGACCCGGCACACGCCACCCGCACCACCTGCCTGTCCGCGCTCAGCTGACGCCACCGGGGCCTGACCGGCCTGAGCCGCCGGTCGGGCCCCGGACGCCGGCCCACCGGCGGGCCGCGGGTGCCCGGCTCCGCCGGCGGTGGACGATCCCCGGCGGGCGTGACGACGGCGGGCATGACCGCGCAGGGCGTGCGGAGGGCATGCCGGGGCTCCGCGCCTCGGCTGCCCGGCTGCGACCGGAACCCGTGGGGGCGATACGAAGCTAGCCCCGAAAGGCCGCGGAATCGCCTGCCGACGGCGGAAGGAAGAGATCCTTAAGGCGGTGTTAAGGCCCTGCTGAGGCAGGGATCGGACAAGCGGCGTGCCGCAGCCCCGGGAGGGCGGGCCGCACGTACGACGGAACGGGCGCGGGCGGAAGGGGGCGCGGCGCGGCAGACCTGCGACCGCATCCGCTGTCGCGGGCGACCGTGTCGGCGGACCGTTCCGTCAGCCGTCCGGCCACCAGGTCCTGGCGATGTCCTTGCGGACCTCCGGACGTCCGGCGGGGCGCTCGTCGGCCTCCTCGCGGACCCGGCGGGGGGCGTTCTTCTTCAGGGGCTTCTGCACGGTCTCGCGGCGCATGGCTGCCTCCTTCGGGACCCACCGGGTTCCGTGTTCTCCCGGAGGCGGATCCTTTCGGCGAGGTTCCCTCATCGGCGCCGCCCTGTCAGTGGCGGGCGTCACTCCCGGCACCCCGCACACGCTGCGGAGACGGCCCGCTACGCGGGGGCGGCGTCCGCCGGCCCGGTGGCATCCCCCGTCTGCCGTCTGCCGTCTGCCGTCTGCCGCGTGCCGCCCGCCGCGTGCCGCCCGCCGCCCGCCGGGCGTCAGCGCAGCAGCTCGGTGAAGTCGTCCTCCCGGGCAAGGGCCTCCAGGTCCCGGAAGGCGGCCAGGGCGGCGGACGCGGCCTCCGGATCGGTCCGCGCCAGTCCGCTCGCCGCGAACTCGTCCTCGTCCAGACGGCGCACGTCGCCGCCGTCGGCGGAGCGCCACAGGTCCAGGTCGAGGTCCTCCACGAGCAGCTCCGCACCGGACCGGGACGCGGGGCGGGTGATGTCGCAGTACCAGCCCTTCAGCCCGCCCTGCGCGTCGCGCACCTCCTTCACCGAGTACCACCGGTCGCGCCAGTAGTACTCGGTGAAGACGTCACCCGGTTCGAAGCGCACGAAGCCGAAGTCCCGCACGACGCCGCCCGCCCACGGCGCCCGCACCGCGATCCGCACCCCGTCGTCGGCCAGCAGCACGCCGCGGTAGCGGATCTTCGTCCGCCCCGCCTTGACGAGCACCACCTCCACGGTCTCCGCGCCGTGCCCGGCCCGCCCGGTGGTCCCGCTGCTCCCGCCGGCCCCGCCGCGTGCCGGGTCAGCCGAGTTCGCGGGCATGGCGCACCTCCGTCGCGCAGACCTCGTAACCGAGCCGCCTGTTGATCGCCAGCATCGGCGCGTTGCCCGTGTCGTTGCCGGTGAACGCCTCCGTGCACCCGGCGTCGCGGGCGCGGTGCAGGGCGGCCGTCTTGGCGAGCCCGGCCAGGCCGCGACCGCGGTACGCGCGTGCCGTACCGGTCATCGCGGTGCTGTGGCGGCCGGCGCCGTCGGTGAACGCCATGGTGAAGGCGGCCGGACGACCGTCGGCCACGGCGACCACGGTCAGATCGCGGGACAGCAGCGGATGCCGCCAGGTGCCCTCCAGCCAGGCCGCATAGTCGCTGGACTCGATGTCGACGTCGCCCGGTTCGTCCGCCAGGGTCTCCGCGTCCAGGGCGAACAGCGGGCGCGGATCGTCCTCGAAGTCGGCCGCGGTGCGCAGCTCCACACCCGCCGGCGGTGCGGGGACGGGCGGCAGCGTGCCGCGCGCCAGGTCCAGGCGGAGGAAGTGGGCGGAGCGACGGCTTTGGTACCCGTGCCGTTCCGCGAACTTCCGGTGGGAGGGCTCGTCCAGCACCCAGGAGAACAGGGTCCGCGCCCCGTGCCCGGACAGGTGTTCCTCGGCCGCACGGACCAGGGCCCCGCCCGCCCCGAGCCCCGTCCGCTCCGGGTGGACGTAGACGTTGAGCATGCCCTGACCCGGCTCGGGGCTGTCATGGGCGAGGGCGACCATCGCGGTGCCGATCACCTCGCCGTCCCGCTCCGCGACGAGTGCCCGCAGCCGTGCCTCGTCGGGGGTGCGGGACAGATGGTGGAGGACGGAGGCGGAGGTCCACAGGATGTACGGCAGGGCGAGGCGGCGGACATGGGCGAAGGCCGCGACGTCGGCCGGGTCGCCGGGGCGCAGGTCACGCACGATCGGTGTCATGGGGGCGCACGCTACGGGCCGGGTCCCGGCCGGTGCCTCCCATTTTCCGGCGGGTGCGGGACAATCGCCCGGTGAGCGTGAAGATCGACATCGATGACGGAACCTCCGCGGCCCCGCCGTACGAGCAGGTGCGGGCGCAGATCGCCGAACAGGCCCGCTCGGGCGCCCTGCCGGCCGGATACCGGCTGCCGACCGTGCGCGGCCTGGCCGAGTCCCTGGGGCTGGCGGCGAACACCGTCGCCAAGGCCTACCGGGCACTGGAGGCCGACGGCCTGATCGAGACCCGGGGCCGGCACGGCACCTACGTGGCCGCCGCCGGTTCGGCGGCGGAGCGGGAGCTGGCCTCGGCCGCACAGGCCTACGTGGAGCGGACCCGGCGGCTCGGGCTCGGCGAGGAGGCGGCGCTGGCCGCCGTGCGGGAGGCACTGCGCGCCGCGTACGGCGGATAGCGGCCCGCGTCCGCCGGCGTCCGCGTCACCGGCACTCCCGCCCGCCGCACGGAGCGCGCGAAGGCCGCGGCGTCCCGCACGGCCGCCGCGTTCGCGTCGTTGTTGAAGTAGGCGTACACGTCGCGGCCGTCGGGGAAGACGGTCGCGACCCGGTCGGTCCAGGTCTCCAGACAGCGGCGGCCGTAGCGCGGCCAGTCGGCGGCACGGCCCTGGTGGAAGCGCAGGTACCCCCAGTCCGCGGTGCGCCACAGCGGCGTCACCGGCCTGGACAGGACGTCGGCCCAGCACAGGGCCGCGCCGCGGTCCTCCAGGACCGCCCGCACCGCGGGCGTCCACCACGAGTCCTCGCGCGGCTCGACCGCGACGCGGGTGCCCGGCGGGAAGCAGTCCAGGCAGGCGCCCAGCAGACCCGGGTCGGCACGCAGCGTCGGGGGGAGCTGCAGCAGGACCGGGCCCAGCCGGCCGCCCAGGCCGGCCGCCCGGCCCATCAGGCGCCGCACCGGCTCCTCGGGCTCCCTCAGCCGCTTGACGTGCGTCAGGAAGCGGCTGGCCTTGACCGCGAGGACGAAGTCCGCCGGCACCCGCTCCCGCCACGCCTCGAAGGTCTCCCGCGCGGGAAGCCGGTAGAAGGCGCTGTTGACCTCTACGGTGGCGAACCGGGCCGCGTACTCCTCCAGCCACAGCCGCACCGGCAGCCCCTCCGGATACAGCACGCCGCGCCAGTCCCGGTACTGCCACCCCGACGTGCCGACGAACACGGTCATACCTCCATCAGAACACCGTCGGAGGGCGGGCGCAGGGACGCGGGAGGACCGGGAGTCGGAGGCGGGTTCAGAGGTAGAGTCCGTCGTCGGCCCCGCCCCGCGGCTCCGGCACGGAAGCCGGGGAGGTCCCGCGGCGCAGTGCGTACAGCTCGGCGAGCGTCGCCCCGTCGCGGCCCACGCCCTCCTCCGAGCCCAGCCAGCCCACCGCCTCGTCCCGAGTCAGGCGGCCCACCTCGATCCGGGCCAGGCAGCGGCCCGGACGCACGACGGCCGGGTGCAGGCGTTCCAGGTCCTCGTTGGTGGTGACGCCGACCAGGACGTTGCGGCCCTGCCCGAGCAGGCCGTCGGTGAGGTTCAGCAGCCGGGACAGCGCCTGGCCGGCCGTGTGCTTGGCCTCTCCGCGGATCAGCTCGTCGCAGTCCTCCAGCAGCAGCAGGCGCCAGCGGGACCTGCCGGCCTGGTCGTCCTCGCCGATCGCGATGTCCATCAGGTAGCCGACGTCGGAGAACAGCCGCTCCGGGTCCAGCACGCAGTCCACCTGGCACCAGTCCCGCCAGGAACGGGCCAGGGTGCGCAGCGCGGAGGTCTTCCCGGTGCCCGGCGGTCCGTGCAGCAGCAGCAGCCGTCCCGCGATGTCCTGCGGCGTGGTCTTCATCAGGGAGTCCATCGCCTCCGCCACCGGGGCGGTGTAGTTGGGGCGCACCTCCTCCCAGGTCCCCGCGGAGATCTGCCGGGTGGTGCGGTGCGGGCCGCGCCGCGGGGAGACGTACCAGAACCCCATGGTCACGTTCTCCGGCTGCGGCTCGGGCTCGTCCTCCGCCCCGTCCGTGGCCTCTGCGAGCACCCGTGCGGCCAGTTCGGCGCTGGTCGCGGTCACCGTCACGTCCGCTCCCCGGTTCCAGCGGGAGACCAGCAGTGTCCAGCCGTCGCCCTCCGCCAGGGTCGCGCTGCGGTCGTCGTCCCGAGTCGCGCGCAGCACGCGGGCGCCCGGCGGCAGCAGCGTCGCAGCGGTGCGCACCCGCTCGAGGTTCGCGGCGTGCGAGTACGGCTGCTCGCCCGTCGCGAAGCGGCCGAGGAGCAGCGCGTCGACGACATCGGACGGCGAGTCGGAGTCGTCGACGGTGAGCCGGATCGGCAGGGCGTCCTGTGGGTGTGCAGACATGCGGCCATGATCGGGCACGGTGTCCTCGCGTGCATCCGGTTTGCGGCCCCGTGCCGCGAAGGGGGCCGATCCCGGCGGAAGTCGGCGACCGGCCCGCCCCGTCCGAGCTGAGAGGGCGGCAGGTCGTCGGCTTCCGCTCCGGGCGGCGGCCGGCGCAACAGCCCCTCAGGCGTCACCGCCCCGCCGGTCGGTCTGCCGCCGGTCGGTCTGCCGCTGCCGGTCTGCCGGGTGGGATCGGGTGGCGGGTGGCGCCGACGGGCATCGCCACGGGTGACTCCGCCGTAACGGCGAGACTGCAGGCCGGCGTCGGGGTCCGCCGCTCCCGACGGTGCGGTGCCGGACGTCCGGGGGCGGGGTGACGGCTTCGTTCTCGTGTGGTGCGGTGTGGTGCGGTGTCGTGTGCGTCAGGTCCCTGTCGGGCGTACCAGTTGGACGCGGTGCGGGCCCGAAGGGCCGTCAGGGCGTCGCCGGGGCACATCGGTTGCAAAGTCCTGGATTCAAATGTGAAGGATCGTGGAAGATTTGACATGAACACTTCTCGTCAACACGCGTAGCCGGTACCACAGTTACCGAAGAGTTCGTGTTAAAGGGAGGTTTCATGAGACGTTCCCGATTTATGGTGTTCGTGAGTTCGCTGCTCCTCGCCCTCGGTGCGACCCTCGCGGGTGCCGCCACGGCGCAGGCGTCCGGAACCGCGGCCACCGGCTACGTGGCGCTCGGCGATTCCTACTCCGCGGGAGTGGGCTCCGGCAGTTACATCAGTTCCAGCGGCGACTGCAAGCGCAGCACGAAGGCGTACCCCTACCTGTGGAACGCCGCCCACGCACCGTCCTCGTTCACCTTCGCCGCCTGCTCCGGCGCCACCACGGACGACGTCCTCGCCGGACAGCTCGGTGGGCTCAGCTCCTCCACCGGCCTGGTGTCGATCAGCATCGGCGGCAACGACGCCGGTTTCGCCGACGTCATGACGACCTGTGTCCTCGGGTCCGACAGCACCTGCCTGTCCCGTATCGACACCGCGAGGGCCTACGTCACCTCGACACTGCCCGGCAAGCTCGACAACGTCTTCTCGGCGATCCACTCCAGGGCGCCCAACGCGCGGGTCGTCGCCATCGGTTACCCCCGCTTCTACGAGCTGGGCAACTTCTGCATCGGGCTCTCCGGGACGAAGCGCTCGGCCATCAACGACGCGGCGGACCTGCTGGACAGCACCATCGCCCAGCGTGCGGCGGCCCACGGTGTCGTCTTCGGCGACGTCCGCACGACGTTCAGCGGCCACGAGATCTGCTCCGGCAGCTCCTGGCTGCACAGCCTCAACTGGCTGAACATCGGCGAGTCCTACCACCCCACCGCGAGCGGGCAGTCGGGCGGCTACCTGCCGGTGCTGACCGCCGCGGCCTGAGGCCCGCCGGTCCCACCGCACCTCGTCGAGCCTCGTCGAGCCCCATGAGGACCGACACGATCCCACTCGTCCCCACCGAGCCCCACCGGGTCGCGTACTGAGCCCCCGTCAGGCTCTGACCGGCCCCACCGCGTCCTACGGAGCCACCGAGGACGAAGCCGGCGAAGCCGACGGTGAAGCCGGGGGCGAGGAGTAAGCGGAAGCACTCGCGGAAGAGGAGACCCCGCCGGTCGGGGTCTCCTCGACGCACGTCACGGAGAAGGGCACCGCCTCGGACGCGGTGTGCACCGGATCGCGGATCTCGACGCCGAGCGCGTTGCGGTACGTGCCGCCGTCCGCATGGGTCGTCACGACCACCCGGTCCCGCCGGGTCCGCGGACCGCCCGCCGGGAACGACAGCGTCCTCCACCCCTGGTCGGTGACCTGCCCGTCCCGCGCCACCCACCGGTAGGAGACCTGCGCGGGAAGTCGTCCCACCGTGAACACCGCAGTGAAGGAAGGGGCCTCGGCGGGCGGCGGCGGGCAGGCGCCCGTGTAGTCCGTGCGCACCCCCACCACGGTGACCCGCACCGACGGCGGCGGCGCCTGGGTCGTGGACCCCGTGCCGCCACCGGGGGAGGTGCCGGCGGCCGGGGTCCCGCTGCCGGCGCCTCCCGCACCGGCCGCCGCCGACGAGGTTCCGGCGGCGCTGCTCGCGCCGGCGCTCGCCGTGCTGCCGTCCCGCCCGTTCCCGCCCGTGCCCCCCAGCAGGGCATACGCCAGACCCGCGAGCGCCAGCACCGGTACGACCAGGCCCGCGACCACGGCGAAGACCGTCCTCCGGCCGCCCGTCCGCCCGCCGGCGGGCCCCGCCGGACCGGCCTCTCCGGCCGGCGGCGGTACCGGGGGAACCGGTATCGGAGGAACCGGCATCGGAGGGGTCCGGTCGGACCGGGTGGGCACGGGCACCGTCCGGGCGTCCGGGGGTGCCGCGCCCGCGGTGCCTCCGCGAGGGGCGCCGCCCGCACCGATCCCCCTCAGCTCCCGCTGCGCCGCCTCGGCCGTCAGCCGCTCGGCGGGGTCCTTGCGCAGCAACCCCTCGATGACCGGGGTGAGCGCCCCGGCCCGGTGGGGCGGCGGCAGTTCCCCGTCCACCACGGCGCGCAGTGTGCTCAGCGGGGTGTCCTGGCGGAACGGCGAGTGGCCCTCGACCGCCGCGTACAGCAGCACTCCCAGCGACCAGAGGTCCGCCCCCGTTCCCGGGCTGCGGCCCAACGCCCGCTCGGGGGCGAGGAACTCGGGCGAGCCGATGACCTCGCCGGTCATGGTCAGCGCGGAACTGCCCTCCACCTGGGCGATGCCGAAGTCGGTCAGCACCACCCGGCCGTCGTTCGACAGCAGCACGTTCGCCGGTTTCACGTCCCGGTGCAGCACCCCCGCCGCATGCGCGGCCCGCAGCGCGGACAGCACCTCCGCGCCGATGTGCGCGGCGCGCCGCGGGTCGATCGGCCCCTCGGCGTCAAGGAGTTCGGCGAGCGAGAGGCCGCGCACCAGCTCCATCACGATCCACGGCCGACCGTCCTGGGTGGCGACGTCGTACACCGTCACCACGTTGCGGTCGGCGACCCGCGCCGCAGCCCAGGCCTCGCGCTCCAGGCGGGCGTAGAGCCGCCGCACCTCGGACTCCGCGAGACCCGCCGGGGCGCGCACCTCCTTGACGGCCACCTCGCGGTGCAGCACCTCGTCGCGGGCCCGCCACACGGTCCCCATGCCGCCCTCGCCGAGAGGCGCCAGCAGGCGGTAGCGACCCGCGATCACCCTTTCCCCGCTCGGTTCTTCGGACACGGCGCCCCCCAGGTTGCTTCCGGTTCGTCTCCGGGCGATACGTGCATGGTCCGCTCCTCTTCGAAGTTAGCTCACCCCAGGGCCGATGCCGCCCCCCTGAGCACCAGTCCGGCACCCAGTGCGACGACCGCGCAGGCGGCCCCGAGCGGCGCGGCCCGGCGCACCAGCGCGGCCACCGGGTGGGCCGACCACCGGGGCCGCCGCTCCAGCAGCCGGGACAGGCCGCCGCCCAGCCGCACCACGGCGATCCCGGCGGCGGTCAGCGTCAGCGCCAGCCCGGCGCCGTAGGCCGCGACCAGCAGCAGGCCGAACCAGGCCTGGCCCAGCGCCGCCGCACCGACGAGCACCACCACGGCCGAGGGACTCGGCACCATTCCGCCGGCGAATCCGAGCAGCAACGTGCCGCGGATTCCCGGGACACGCGCCCGCTGTTCACCGTCCGCCCGCTCTCCCCGGGCTTGCGCCCGGTCCTCCCGGCCGTGCGCACGGTCCTCGTGGAGGTGAGGTCGGTCCCCGTGGCCGTGCGCGTGCTCCTGGTGCCCATGGGGGCGGTTCCCGGGATCGTGCCCGCGAGTACGGCCTTCGGGCCCCTGCGGATGGTGGTCGTGGCCGTGGAGGTGGCCATGCGGATGGCCGTGGTCGTGGCCGTGGCCGTGGCCGTGGCCGTGGGGGTGTTCGTGGGGGTGGTGGTGCGGATGGTCGTGGGCGTGCCCGCGCCGGCGCAGCGCCCGGCGGACCAGCGCGGCTCCCGCTCCCATGACCAGCACGCCGCTCGCCACCCCCAGCCAGGCGATGACCGACGGCACGGCGGCCGAGCCGGCCGTCACCAGGAGGCCCAGAGCCACCACGCCCAGGGTGTGGGTGACCGTCACCGAGGCGGCCAGCGGCAGGACGTCCCGCGGCCGGGCACGGCCGCCGCGCGCGGCGGCCGTCGCGGCCATGAGGGTCTTGCCGTGCCCCGGGGCGAGTGCGTGCCCCGCGCCCAGGACCACCGCGAGCAGCAGGGCGAGGGCGGCGAAACCGGGGGTGAGCCGGTGACGGGCGACCAGCGATCCCAGCGCGCGGGTGAAGCGGTCCGCGCCCCGCGGCAGCACCGATACGGCGTGCGTGTCGCCGCCGCTCGAGTCGGCCAGGGGCGGCCCTCCCGGGCGCACCCGCAGCGACGCCGTCGTCGTGTCGGCCGGAGAGGAGAGCAGATCCTGCGGATAGCGGGTGAGTTCACGGGAGACCGAGGTGCCGGGCACGTCCGACTTGGCCAGCGTCATCCGGTCGCCGCGCGCGGTGATCTCCCGCCAGCCGGGCCCGCCCGCGGATCCCGCACCGCGGAAGCCGACGTCCAGTTCGCGGCCCTCGGGCAGCGCCGCCGTCAGCCGGCACTCCACCCGCAGCGTGTGCAGTCCCGCCTGCCCCGGCCCGAGCCGCGCGCCGCTGCGGTCGACGGCGAGCGGCACGGCCCGCCCGCCGACGGTGACCCGGCTGCCCGCGGCCGCCTGCTCGCACCGCCCGCGGGCCCAGTCGGCCAGCCCCCGGCGGCGGATGTCCGCCGCCGCCTGGGTCGCCGGGATCTCCGCGAGGTCCTCCACGTGGTCGACGCGGAGCAGGCCCGGCGCGGCGACGAGGCCGTCGTAGCGGTTGACGGTGAAGTTGCCGAGGGGGTGCGCGCTCGCGGCGCCGGCCTGGAGCAGCACGGCCGCGCACCCGGCGGCCAGTACGGCCACGGCGCGAACGGCCGTCCGGCGGGCCGTCACCGGGTCGCCTTCAGATCCTCGAGGGCGGCACGGGCCTTCCGCGCGCCCAGCGGGGAGAAGCCGGGGTTCAGCTCCAGGGCCGCCGAGAGATGTGATCGGGCCCGGTCCGGGTGGCCGGTGGCGCGTTCGATGATGCCGAGGTGGTAGAGGAACAGCGCGTTGCGGTAGCCGGTGGCCGTCGCCCGGCGGGCGAGGCTCAGGGCCTCGCCGTCCGCTCCGTTGACGTGCAGCGCCCAGGCGAGCGCGTCCGCGGTGTGCACGCTGTGCCGGCGCGCCCACTCGGCGCGGGCCGCGCGCAGCGCGGTCGCCCGGTCCCCGTGGTCGGCGGCCGCCAACGCGGTGTCGAGATCGACGTCGACGCCGCCGGCGCGGGCCAGCCCCGTCCAGGCGCCGACGAGCGCGTACTGGTCGCGGGCCCTGGCCCGGTCCCCGTCCGCGCCCCGGTCCTCGTACAGTTCGCCGAGCACGACGAGCGGCACGGGCAGCGGGAAGCGGGCGACGACGGCCTCCATGCCCTCGATCGCCTGCGCCCGGTCGCCGCGCGCCGCCTGCGCACGGGCCCGGCCCAGCAGGGCCGGGAGGTAGGCGTCGTCGGCGGCCAGGGCACGGGCGTAGTGGCGCAGGGCGCCGTCGTAGTCGCCCTGGTTCCAGGCGAGCAGGCCGAGCTGTGCGGCGACGTACGCCACGTCACCGGGTGTGGTCGCGGTGGTTAGCGCACGCTCCAGGATCGTGCGGGCGCCCTCGGTGTCCCCGCTCAGCTCGCGGACGTACGCGTACCGGGTGAACACCGGCACTCCGGGCCGCCGGGCGTCGGCGGTGTCGGCGGCCCGCCGCGCCTCGTCGTACCGGCCCAGCTCGACCAGTGCGTCGATGCGGACGCACAGGGCCCGTTCTCCGTAGGGGTTCTGACGCAGCGCCCGGTCGGCGTCGGCCAGCGCGCCGGAGAAGTCGTGCCGGGCGGCGGCCAGGGCGGCGCGGGCCGCCAGGGCCGCGTCGTTCCCGGGCCGCAGCCGCAGCGAACGCCGCAGTGCCTGCTCCGCCTTCGGGTAGCGGCCGGGGTCGCCCAGGGCTCGGGCCTGCTCCACGTAGGCCAGCCCGAGCGTCGCCCAGCCGCCCCAGTCGCCCGGCTGGGCGCGCAGGTGGTTCTGGAGGGCGGTGACACCGGCGCCGAGGCCGCCGGAGGCGAGCATCGCGGGCGCCGCGGCAGCGGGCGCGGCGGCACCGTCCGCCCGTTCGCCCACCCCGGCGGCGCCCGTGCGCACCCCGCCCACCGCGAGGGCGCCGCCGGTCAGTGCGACGGCCAGCAGCAGGGCGCAGCCCGCGGACCGGGCCGCACGCCACCGCCGCCCGGCCGCGCGCACCCGGCGCACGGCCTCGACCCGGGGGTCGAGGCCGGCCGCACTCTCCGAGCGGTCCGGACCCCCCCGACCGTCCGGACTCCCCCGACCGTCCGAACCGCTCGGACCGGCCGAACCCTGCCGGCCGTCGGGACTCAGCGGGCCGGCCGGACTCTCCGGACTCTCCGCGCGGTCCGTGTCAGCCGCGCGGTCCGAGCCGTCCTCGCCGTCCGGCCGGTCCGGCCCGTCCGGCCCGTCCGGCCCGTCCGTGGTCTGCGGGCGTTCCGGACCGTCGGCGGCTTCGGCGGCTTCGGCGGCCTCGGCCTCGGCCGCTTCGGCGTCGGCGGGGCTCTCGGTAGGCGGGTGCCGCGGGTCCTGCGCGACCGGTGGGTGGGGGGACGCGGCCGGACTCCGGTCCGTCGCGCTGTCCCGCGCATGCTCCGGCGGTTCCTGCGGCGGTTCCTGCGGCGATCGGTGCGGCGGTACCGGCTCGTTGTCCGGGCCCGTGGCGCGGTGCGTGTGCGGGGCCATGCCCCTCCTCGGTGGGGTGGTGCGGTGGACGTGTGCGAGGCGGCGCGGCCCGCGCCGTGGGGGAGTGAGGGAACGCGCGGGCCGCGCCGGTCCGTGGGGCCGGGCGGTCAGTACGGCCGGCGCAGGCGCCGCCGCCACCAGGCCAGGCCCGTTCCGATCAGCAGGACACCCGCCGCGCCCGCGGCCGCCGCGCCGGCGATCAGGCCGGTGTCGGTGGAGCCGGACGCGGAGCCCGCCGGCCGGAGCGCGTCGCCGAGCTGGTTGCGCACGTCGTTGCCGCCGCCGGTGCCCTTGGCGAGCGGGCCCCGCGAGCCCTCCGTCGGCTCGGCCAGGTAGGGGAAGGCGTGTCCGAACTTCTTGTCGTTGGCGTCGACCGCGTCGCCGAGGTCGTTCTTGGCGCCGAGCAGCTCGCCCTCGACGACCTGGAGTGCGACGTCGACGACGTCGTCGGTCAGCCGGCGGCCGTTGGGGAAGCCCGCCTGGTCTCCGTCGAGCACGCCCAGCCGCTTGGGGTGCATCGTCGGTTTCACCGAGGTGTTGAGCCTCAGCTCCTCCGCCGGCCGCACGTGCGGCGGCTGGTTGAGACCCTGCACGCCCTTGAGGAAGACGTCGACCAGGTCGTTGCGCGGCTCACTCGGGGCGTCGATCTTGTAGATGGCCTGGATGAGCTTCGGCAGCTCGGGATGGGTGACGTTCTTCAGGAACTGCGCGTCGTCCCGGGGCTCGGACGCGTTGAACCGGTCCTTGTCCTTCCGCGGGTTGACGACCTCGTTCACGAGCGGGTTGCCCAGCCGTGAGACCTGGGTCCAGTCGCCGTGCGCGTTGCGGCGCTCGGTGGTGGACCAGATGCCGACCACCGGCTGGTGCGCCGACTCGGTGATCATGTCGGTCGGGACCTGGAGTGCCAGGGAGTTGACGTTGTAGCCCTTCAGGGTGTCGTTTCCGACCTCGGAGAGGTTCCCGCCGTAGAGCAGGTCGAAGACGCGCAGATCCAGGAAGAACGGGTCGTCCGCCTGCCCGGCGAACGTGGTCGCCCCGCCCGCCGTGTGGTAGATCGCCTGCTTGCGGAGCTTGCCGTAGTCCGGCATGGACGCCTTGCCGACGTCGGACGGGGCGACCGGCACGTCGTCCGCGAGCTTCGTCCGCGCCGTCACGTGCCGGTGTTTCAGCTTCAGCAGCTCCAGGTCGTAGGTCTGGGTGACGTTCAGGTCAGGGTCGTTCAGGCTCTCCACCGGACCGGTGTTGTAGAGGAACGTGTCCTTGTTCTTGACGTGCGTGGCGAAGGTGTAGCGGAACAGCAGTTCGTCCTGCCCGTCGCCGTTGTTGTCGATGTGGATGTCGTAGCGGGCGTCCTCCGCGAAGGTGTAGAAGTTCGGGCCGCCGGCCGGGTCCTCGAAGGGGATCCAGTTGGCGATGACCGTCGTGGTGTCCGGCTTGTCCGGACTGATGAACGCGTACAGGTCCGTGTTGTCGTACTGCGGGGTCCCCGAGATCAGCGGTGCCTCCCGGTGGCTGGAGGCGGAGGCCGCCCCCGGTTCCAGCAGGCTCACACCGGCGGCCGCGAGCCCCCCGGCGGCCAGTGCGCCGCATACGAGGGCCGCGAGGCTCCTGCGCCCCGCCCCGCTCCTGGAGTCAGCTGTCATGCCGTCCCACCGTCCGTCCTGTGTACCGAACTTGCCTTGCTGACGGGGCATTCGCAGCGGACGGCGAGGCGGATTGGTCGACCGGGGAGGAAAATTCCCGCACCGTGCCCGAGCAGGGCCCGCACCGTGCCCGAGCAGGGCCCGGGCCGCCGTCCGCCGCCGGAGCGCCGGCCGGGCCCGCCGCGGATTGACCGCCCGCGGACCCGCGCTTTCGGCCCGCCGATCCGTAACACCGTCCGGAGGTGCGTTCGGTGCGAATGCCTGGTGTGACGGGACGGGGCCGGTGCGGCCGGCCGGAGGGGTACCGCGAGGACGCGGACGAGCTCATGAGGCTGGTGGCGGGAGGTGACCACAGGGCCTTCGAGGAGCTGTACGCACTGGTGTCGGCACCGCTGTTCGGGCTGGTGCGGCGGGTGGTGCGGGATCCGGCGCAGGCGGAGGAGGTGGCCCAGGAGGTGCTCCTCGAACTGTGGCGCTCCGCCGCACGGTTCGACCCCGGCCGGGGCAGCGCCCTGACCTGGGTGCTCACCCTCGCGCACCGCCGGGCCGTGGACCGGGTGCGCAGCGCCCGCGCCGCCGGGGAGCGCGAGCAGCGCGAGGCCCAGCGCGCCGCCGCACCCGCCTTCGACCAGGTCGCCGAGGAGGTCGAGGCGGGACTGGAACGCGAGGGGGTGCGCCGGTGCCTGGCCCGGCTGACGGTGCTCCAGCGGCAGTCCGTCACCCTCGCCTACTACGACGGCTACACCTACCGCGAGGTCGCCGAGCGGCTCCGTCTGCCGCTGGGCACCGTCAAGACGCGGATGCGCGACGGACTGACCCGGCTGCGCCACTGCCTGGGAGGTGCCGCATGAGCCCCCTCGGCCGCCTGCTCGGCCGCGGCGACCCGCACTCGCTCGCCGCCCCCTACGCGCTCGACGCGCTGGAGCCCGCCGAACGCGTCCGCTTCGAGAGGCACCTCGACGGCTGCTCCCGCTGCACCGGCGAGGCCCGCCGGCTGGCCGAGGACGCCGTCCGGCTCGCCTGGACGGCGGCGGCACCGCCGCCGCCGGAGCTGCGCGACCGGGTGCTGTCCGCGGTACGCGCCACTCCGCAGGAGGCACCCGGGGCCCGGCAGCACGCGCTGCCCCCGCATTCCCGGGGCACCCGGCAGCGGTCTGCCCGCTCCCGTGCGCCCCGGCCGCGCCCCCTGGCGGTGCCGTTCGCGACGGCGACCGCGGCCGCGGCGCTCGTCGTGGCCGCACTGTTCGCCGTGCAGGCGGATCGGACACAGGGCCGGCTGGACGCCGAGCGGGCCCGGTCGGACGGGATCGCGGAGGTCCTGGCGGCTCCCGACGCACGGGCGGCCACCGGCAGCGACGACCGCGGGCACGCGCTCAGCGTGGTCGCGTCCGCCGAGACCGGCAGCGCGGTGGTCACGCTCAGCGGCTACGGCGACCCGCCGCCCGGCCGGGTGCGCCAGCTCTGGCTGGTGCGCCCCGGCGCACGACCGCGGTCGCTGGGGCTCCTGGACGGTGACACGCCCCTGGTCGCCACCGGTCTTCAGCAGACGGCGACGTCACTCGCCGTAACCGTCGAACCCGACGGCGGCTCCCTGCAACCCACCGGCCAGCCGGTATTCCAACTCGCCCTGGAATCGGTCGGATTCGGAGAGTAATCGGTGAGGGATCGTCAACACCCTTGCGGTGCAGGTGAATCCTGTGACCGAGATACACGCATGCCCGAACGGGGCGATAGGGTTACTCTGCCCGGGCCGGGCGGACTCGTACGGGTGGGGAGTGACATGGAGCAGATAACGGTACGCAGCAGGGCGAGGGTCCCTGCGATCACCTGCGGGAGCAGTGCGAACAGTTCGCGGCTCGACCGCCATCTGTCGGTACTGGCGGGTCCCGCCATACCGCAGCGCGAGACGGTCGAGGCCACCTCGCTGATGCGGGAACTGACCACGCGTGACACCGCCCACGCCGGTACCGGTCGGCGTGCCCGGGTGAGTCATGTCTCACTCTTCGCGCCGCTGCGCAGGCTGCGGCGTTCGCTGTTCGGCGGCAACCGGGCACACTGACCCGCCGCGCTCAGGCGGCGACGCCGGCCCGGCGCAGCTCTGCGATCTCGTCGTCCGTCATCCCCGCGGCACGCAGTACCGCTCCCGTGTGCTCCCCGAGCGCGGGCACATCACCCATCCGTGCCTCCGCCCCGCCCGGCAGCGTGATCGGAGGCAGCAGCGCCCGCAACGGCCCGGCCGGCGACCCCACCTCCCGCCAGCGCCCGCGCGCCGCGAGCTGCGGATGCCCCGCCACCTCCCGTACGTCCCGCAGGCGGGCGCAGGCCAGGTCCGCGCCCTCCAGCCGGGCCATCGCCTCGTCGGTGGGCAGCGCGGCCAGCGCCTCTGCCACCAGCGCGTCGGTGCGCTCCCGGTGCGCCACCCGTGCCGCGTTCGTCGCGAACGCCGGATCGTCCCCCAGATCCGGCCTTCCCAGCACCGCTCCGGCCAGCCGCCGCCACTCCCGGTCGTTCTGCACCGACAGCAGCACCCGTCCGCCGTCCGCCGTGGGGTAGGCGTCGTAGGGGGCGATGACGGCGTGCGCGAGTCCGGTGCGCGCGGGGGGCGTGCCGTCGTGCATCGCATGGTGCAGCGGGTGCCCCATCCACTCCGCCAGCGCCTCCAGCATCGACACCTCCACCACCCCGCCGCGGCCGGTGGTGCCGCGCCGCAGCAGCGCCGCCAGCACGCCCGAGAAGGCGTACATGCCCGCCGCGATGTCGGCCGCCGGGATGCCCGCCTTCACCGGCTGCTCCGGCGTCCCGGTCACCGACACCAGCCCCGCCTCGCACTGCACCAGCATGTCGTACGCCCGCTTGCCGGCGTACGGGCCGCCGGCCCCGTAGCCGGAGACGTCAACCGCCACCAGCCGCGGGTGCGCGGCGCACAGGGTGGCCGCGTCCAGGCCGAGCCTGGCCGCGGCACCCTGCGCGAGGTTCTGCACGAACACGTCGGCGCCCGCGACGAGGCGCCGGACCGCGGCGAGCCCGCGCGGGTCCTTCAGGTCCAGCGCGACCGACTCCTTGCCCCGGTTGCACCACACGAAATGCGAGGCCAGGCCGCGCGCCGCAGTGTCGTAGCCGCGCGCGAAGTCACCGCCGTCCGGCCGCTCGACCTTGATGACGCGTGCGCCGAGGTCGGCGAGCTGCCGGGTGGCGAACGGCGCCGAGACGGCCTGCTCCACGGCGACGACGGTGATGCCCTCCAGGGGCGGCGGAAGCTGATCCACGGCGTGTTCCATGGTGCGGATCATGTCCCGCGCCCCCCGGTTTTGTCATGGCCGGGCGCAGCGGCGCCGCGCAGAGCCGCGGTGAAGGAGGCAGGGGCGCCCGCCGGCATCCCCGTCACAGCAGCGCGAACTGCCCCTCCGGGCCCTCCTCCCGGTAGTCCAGGACCGAGGCGGGCCCGCGGGCCGGCCCGGGCACCGGCAGGACGCCTGCCGCGCGCAGGTCGCCGGCGGTGATCTGCGCGTCCTCGCCGGACAGCTCCTCCCGGCGCCGGTTCAGCGGAGCCAGCAGCGCCAGCACCGTGAGCAGTTCGAGCAGCTCCGAGGTCCAGGCCTGCGGCCAGACCGCCGGCCGGATCGCGGCCAGCGTGCCGGGCCCGGCGGCCGCGGTGCGCGCCGCGAACCACTGCTCCACCACACGCACGCCGCCCACCTCGGCGTCCCAGGCCTCCGGCGGCACCGGGGAGATCCGGCCCCCGTCGAGGTGCAGGGCCTCCTCGTCCCGGTCGTAGCGCAGGCTCAGCGGGCGGGCCGGCAGCGGGGCGCGGACGTAGGGGCGGCGGCCGCCGGGAAGCTTGGGGCGTTCGCCGTCGCGCCGCATCAGCCAGAGCATCCGGCTGCCCAGTTCCACCCCGCGGGCCCAGCGTCCGGGGTCGGAGGTGAGCGGCACCGTGCGGTCGGCCCGGACGGCCGCCACCGTCCAGGACAGCATCTCCGCGGGCGTGACCGGGGCGTCGAGGCGGACCGACAGGTACTCCAGCAGGCCGGGCGCCAGATTGGGTTCCGCGCCCCCGGGCCGGCGGTACAGCGGGCGGATCCGGCCGGTGCGCAGCAGCGGGAAGAGGGAGGTGGCCAGGAGCCCGTCGGAGGTCTCCACGGCGAACACCTGCCCCCGGTCCGCCACCCGCCACAGCTCCGGCCGGGCCGCGTCGATCAGCCGCTGGTCGGGGATCAGCCACTGCTCGTCGAAGGGCGCGGCCAGCACCCGCACCGGGTCCGGGCAGGGGCCCGCGGCGCGCGACAGCCTCCCCGTGCCGCCGGCCCGTCCGGGGAGCTGCCCGACCGCCGAGCGCGGGGTGCGTGCGCGGGACGGCTCGAACAGGGCCTCCAGATCCGGCCCTTCGGCCTTCAGCAGGGCCTCCCAGCGGGCCTTCAGGGACGCCGCGTCGGGGCCCGCCGGCCAGCCCCGGCCGAGCCGCGGCGGTGCGACGGACCACGGCATGAGGTCCGCCAGCGGCGGAGCGTCGGCGTCGGGCGTCACGCCGGGCATCGTACGACGGCCGCGCCTCCTCGGGGCCGCCGTCCGTGGTTCGCCACCGGCGCGGGAGACACGGCGGCGGGCGTCAGGTGGCGTCCAGGGTCACGGTGAAGGAGAACCGGTCCCCCCGGTAGTGGATCACCACCACGTCCAGCACCCGCCCCTCCTCGTCGTAGGTGACGCCGGTGTAGTGCAGGATCGGGCTGAGCAGCGGCACCTCGAGCAGCCGGGCCGTCTCCGGGTCGGCCAGACGCGCCTCGACGGTGTCCGTGATGCGGCTGATGGCCGCGCCCACGACGTCCCGGAGCACCTTGGTCATCGGCCAGCGCGCCAGGTCGTCCGGGTCCATGCGGGCGGCGAGTTCGGGGCGGACCCAGTTGCGGGCGTGGTTGGTGGGCTCCCCGGTCCTCTCGTCGCTGCGCAGCCGGTGGTAGGTCGCCGTCTCCGCCAGGTCCGGGAAGTACTCGGCGAGTTCGGCCGGCACCGGCGCCCGGCCGTGGCCGAGCAGCTCGGTCGCCATGCCGGACTGCTGGGCCACGATCGCGTCCACCGAGCCGAGCAGCCGCACCGGGGCGCCCCGCCGCACGTCCGGCTCGATGAACGTGCCGCGCCGCCGGTGGCGGCTGATCAGCCCCTCGTCCTCCAGCTCCTTCAGCGCCTGCCGCATGGTCAGCACGCTGACCCCGTAGTGCCCCGCCAGCTTCTCCTCGGTGGGCAGGCGCAGCGGGTCCTGCGGCGAGCGGCCGAGTATCGACGCGCGCAGCGACTGCGAGACCTGGTACCAGAGCGGCAGCTTGCGGTTCAGGACGATCGAGTCCGGAGCGAAGGAGGTCACGGGCTATCCGTACCTGTCGTCCTCGTTCAGCGCAATGTGCCGAAGTGGCGTTCCAGCCCCCGCCACACCTCGTCGTACCCCTGCTGCAGGTGGTCCGCCCGGGCCGCCTGCGGTGTCAGGCTCAGCGGCCAGCGCGTCTCGAACATGAAGGCCAGGCCGTCGTCGACCTTCTGCGGCCGCAGTTCGGCGGCGCTGGCCCGGTCGAACGTCTCCCGGTCCGGTCCGTGCGCGGACATCATGTTGTGCAGCGAGCCGCCGCCCGGGACGAAGCCGCCCGGCCCGGACGTCTTGGCGTCGTAGGCGCCCTCGATCAGCCCCATGTACTCGCTCATCACGTTCCGGTGGAAGTACGGCGGCCGGAAGGTGTCCTCGCCCACCAGCCAGCGCGGTGCGAACACCACGAAGTCGACGCCCGCCAGCCCGGGGGTGTCGGACGGCGAGGTCAGCACCGTGAAGATGGACGGGTCCGGGTGGTCGTAGGAGATCGAGCCCAGCACGTTGAAGCTGCGCAGGTCGTACACGTAGGGCGTGAGGTTGCCGTGCCAGGCGACCACGTCCAGGGGGGAGTGGTCGTAGTCCGCCCGCCAGAGGTTGCCGCAGAACTTGTTCACCACCTCCACCGGGCCCTCCACGTCCTCGTAAGCGGCGACCGGCGCCCGGAAGTCGCGCGCGGCCGCGAGCCCGTTGGCGCCGATCGGCCCGAGGTCGGGCAGCCGGAAGGGGGCGCCGTAGTTCTCGCAGACGTAGCCGCGGGCGGTGTCGTCGAGGAGGTCGACCCGGAAGCGCACCCCGCGCGGGATCAGCGCCACCTCGCCCGGCTCGGCGTGCAGCAGGCCGAACTCGGTGCGCAGCAGCAGACCGCCCCGCTCCGGCACGATCAGCAGTTCGCCGTCCGCGTCGCTGAAGACCCGGTCCATCGAGGCGTCCGCGTGGTAGAGGTGCACCGCCACGCCGGTGCGCTGGGCGGCGTCGCCGTTGCCGCCCAGGGTCCACAGGCCGGCCAGGAAGTCCGTGCCCGCGGCGGGCTCCGGGAGGGGGTCCCAGCGCAGCCGGTTCGGGTCCGGGACGGACTGGGTGAAGGGCGCGGTGCGCAGCCCGCCGTTCCCGGTGCGGTGGAACGCCGGGTGGGCGGCCGACGGGCGGATCCGGTACAGCCAGGACCGGCGGTTGTACGCCCGCGGTTCGGTGAACGCCGTGCCGCTCAACTGCTCCGCGTACAGCCCCAGGGGTGCCCGCTGCGGTGAGTTGCGGCCCTCGGGCAGGGCGCCCGGCACCGCCTCGGAGCAGTGCTCGTTGCCGAAGCCGGAGAGGTAGGCCAGTCCTTCGGCGGTCTTCCGGGTGTCCCCGCTCATGCGCGCTCGCTCCTTCGCGTCCTGATTCCTATGCCACACCGTAGGATTGCGGTTTCCCCGGCGCAAGAGGGCGGCCGCCCTCCTCGCCGGGGACGCGCGGACGGCCCTGGGGGGATTCGCGCCGTCGGACCGGTGTTCTACTCTCCGTTCATGTCGTGGACGCGTGGAGTTCGAACCGCGCTCGCGGTCTGTGTCCTGCTGGTGGCCGGGCCGGCGGGCTGTACCACCGGCCATGCTCATCCGGGTGAGGCGGAGAGCTCGCCCAGCCCGGTGGGCAAGCTGCTGGACGACACCGACCGGCAGGGCCGGAGGCTGCGGGAGGTGCCGGCGTCCGAGGCGCCCGAGGTGGCCGTCGAGGTGCAGCCGGCGGCAGGCGGTGCCTGGCGCGTACTGCTGACCGTGCACCGCTTCCGCTTCTCCCCGCCCGGAGCCCCGTCCGAGGCGGTGGCCGGGCGCGGCACCGCCCTGCTGCTCGTGGACGACCGCGCGGTCGCGGAGCTGCACGCGCCCACCCACCGCCTGCCCGGCGGCTCCCTGCCGCACGGCACCCACCACGTCACCGCCCGCCTGTACGCCGACGACGGCACCGCCTGGGCCGTGGACGGCGAGCCGGTGCAGAGCACGGCCGACATCACCGCGTCGGAGGCCTCACCGGCCCCGGAAGCGGGTACGGAGGCCTCACCGGCCCCGGAAGCGGGTACGGAGGCCTCACCGGCGCCGGAAGCGGGTACGGGGGACTCACCGGCGCCGGAAGCGGGTACGGAGTCCACGTCGGCGCCGGAAGTGAGTACGGAGGGCGTGTCCGCGCGTACCGATGGCCGAGGTTCAAAGGACCCCGGCGGAAAGGCATCATGAACTCCGTGCCCCACGCGACGACGACACTGCGGCGCGCGCCCGTCCAGCGGCGCAGCGCCGAACGGCTGACCAGGATCCTCGACGCCTGCGCCGACCTGCTCGACGAGGTCGGCTACGACGCGCTGAGCACCCGCGCCGTCGCCCAGCGCGCGGGCGTCCCGATCGGCTCGGTCTACCGCTTCTTCGGCAACAAGCGGCAGATGGCCGACGCGCTCGCGCAGCGCAACCTCGAACGGTGGTCCGAGCGGGTCGCCGAGCGCCTGGAGGGGATCGGGTCCCGGCCCGGCGACTGGCGCGCCGCCATGGACGCCGTACTCGACGAGTACCTCGCCATGAAACGCACCGCGCCCGGCTTCTCGCTGGTCGACTTCGGGAACCAGATCCCGGTCGGAGTCCGCCGCTCCGAGCCCAACCACCGCGTCGCGGAACGGCTGACCGGCCTGCTCTCGCGCCATCTGGGCCGGGAGCCCGACGAGGAGCTGCGGTGCATCCTGCTGGTCGCCGTGGAGGCCGCGGACGCCCTGGTGCAGCTCGCGTTCCGGGCGGACCCCCAGGGGGACCGCCGGATCATCGCCGAGACCCGTGAGCTGCTGCGGGGATACCTGGGGCGGGTGCTCGACTGACCCGGTGCGGACCCCGGCGCCCGCACGGCGGCCGGTGAGGGGCCTGGGCAGGATGCATACCGGTCGGTATGCTCGCGGTCGCGGACCCGCACGCCACCGCCGGGCCCACCGCGCGCCATCGCCGCCACCCTCCGGGAGGACCCGTGACCCGCACCGCCCTGCGAATCTGCCCCCTGTGCGAGGCAACCTGCGGACTGGCCCTCACCCTCGACGGCCCCCGTGTCACCGGCGCCCGCGGCGACCGGGAGGACGTCTTCAGCAAGGGGTTCATCTGCCCCAAGGGTGCCGCCTTCGGAGCCGTGGACAACGATCCCGACCGGCTGCGCACCCCCCTCGTGCGCCGGGCCGGCGAGCTGCGCGAGGCCACCTGGGAGGAGGCCTTCGACGCGGTCGCCGCCGGGCTCCGCCCGATCGCCGAGCGCCACGGCCCGCACGCCCTCGGCATCGTCCTCGGCAACCCCAACGTGCACACCATGGCCGGCGCCCTCTACCCGCCGGTGCTGATCGCCGGCCTCGGCACCCGCAGCCTGTTCACCGCCTCCACGGTCGACCAGATGCCCAAGCACGTCTCCAGCGGGCTGCTGTACGGCGACGCCAACGCCATCCCGGTGCCGGACCTGGACCGCACCGACCACCTGCTCCTGCTGGGCGCCAACCCGCTGGAGTCCAACGGCAGCCTGTGCACCGCCCCCGACTTCCCCGGCCGGCTGAAGGCACTGAAGGCGCGCGGCGGCACCCTCACCGTCGTCGACCCGCGCCGCACCCGCACCGCCAAGCTCGCCGACCGGCACCTCGCCATCCGGCCCGGCACCGACGCGCTGCTCCTCGCGGCCATGGCCCACGTGCTGTTCGAGGAAGGGCTGACCGACCTGGGCGACCTCGCCCCGCACGTGCAGGGCATGGACGAACTCCGCGGCGCCCTGTCGGACTTCACCCCGCAGGCGGTGGCCGGCGCCTGCGACGTCGACGCACCGCTGATCCGCACCCTGGCCCGCGAGCTGGCGGCCGCCCCGACGGCCGCCGTATACGGCCGGATCGGCAGCTGCACGGTGCCGCACGGCACCCTCGCCAGCTGGCTCGTCGACGTCCTCAACATCCTCACCGGCAACCTCGACCGCCCCGGCGGCGCCCTCTTCCCGCAGGCCGCCACGGACCGCACGCCGCGCCCGGCCGGCCCCGGCCGGGGCTTCCGGCTCGGCCGCTGGCACTCCCGGGTGAGCGGCCACCCGGAGGCCAAGGGCGAGCTGCCGCTCTCCGCGCTCGCCGAGGAGATCGACACCCCCACCGAGGAGGGCACGCCGGTCCGCGCCCTCATCGCGATCGCCGCCAACCCGGTGCTGTCCGCGCCGGACGGCGACCGACTCGACCGGGCCCTGGAGTCGCTGGAGTTCATGGTCAGCGTCGACCCCTACCTCAACGAGACCTCGCGCCACGCCGACGTGGTGCTGCCCCCGCCGCCGCCCTCGCAGAGCGCCCACCACGACTTCGCCTTCAACACCCTCGCGGTGCGCAACCAGGTCCGCTACACCCGGCCCGCCGTCCCGCCGGAGCCCGGCCGGATGGCGGAGACCGAGATCCACGCCCGGCTGGTCCTGGCCGCCACCGGCATGCACGGCGCCGACCCGTCCGCCGTCGACGCCCTCGTCGTCGACCAGACCCTCGGCAAGGCGGTCCGGGATCCGCACTCGCCGGTGCACGGCCGCGACCCCGAGGACCTCGCCGCCCGGCTCACCGGCGACAACGGCCCCGAGCGCCGGCTGGACCTGATGCTCCGGCTCGGCCCCTACGGCGACGGCTTCGGCGCACGGGAGGACGGGCTGAGCCTGGACCGGCTCCTGGCCCACCCGCACGGCATCGACCTCGGCCCGCTGCAGCCCCGGCTTCCGCAGCCCCTGAAGACCCCCAGCGGCAGGATCGAGCTGCTCCCCGAACCGATCGCCGACGACCTGCCCCGACTCCGGCAGGCGCTCGCCGAGCGGCC
The DNA here is from genome assembly GCF_047200655.1 of Streptomyces sp. MS06. NCBI lineage: Bacteria > Bacillati > Actinomycetota > Actinomycetes > Kitasatosporales > Streptomycetaceae > Streptomyces > Streptomyces sp. MS06. The sequence continues at coordinate 5,223 of NZ_JBJZOJ010000061.1, read as the reverse complement.
GTCCGGACTGGTCCTCGTCGGCCGCCGCCACCTGCGCTCCAACAACAGCTGGATGCACAACGTCCCAGCGCTCACCGGCGGCACCAACCGCTGCACCCTGCACGTGCATCCCGACGACGCGAGCCGCCTCGGCCTGCGGGACGGAGCACCGGTACGGGTGAAGGGAGCCGGGGGAGAGGTGGTCGCCCCCGCCGAGGTCACCGACACCGTCCGCCCAGGAGTGGTCAGCCTCCCGCACGGCTGGGGCCACGACCGTCCCGGAACCCGGCTGGGCCACGCCGCCGACGACCCGGGTGTCAACGTCAACCAGATCCTCGACGGCAGCATGCTCGACCCGCTGTCGGGCAACGCGGTCCTCAACGGCGTACCGGTCGGGTTGGCGCCGGCCACCGCGCCGTGAGGCCGCGCCCGCCGCGGTGGCGGGTGCCAGGGCGGCGGGCGCCGGGGCGGCGGGCGCCGGGGCGGTAGTGCCGGGCGGCACCCGGCGGGCCCGGGCGGCACCCGGCGGGCCGGGTGGCGTCCGGCTCCGGTGGCCGCGAGCCGCCCCGGCACGCTCCGGCCCGCCGCCGACCCGCCCCGGCAGGCCCTGAATCAGGCAGTCCGCTTTCTCACCTGCCGGACCGCGGCGTCCGATGTCGCCCGATGTCTTCCCTCCGGTGCGTGCGTTCCGTTAACTTCCGGGACCCACAGGCACCGTGCGGCCCGTACGGTGCGCCGATCACGGAACACCCGCACCTCCCGGCGAGCCCCAGGGACGACACACATGACACGCGCCATCTCCCTGCACGACGTGAGCAAGGTCTACACGAAAGGCCCCCGAGTGGTGGACCGGCTGTCGCTGGACATCGCACCGGGCGAGTTCCTGGTTCTGCTCGGCCCCTCCGGCTGCGGCAAGTCCACCGTCCTGCGCATGATCGCCGGCTTGGAGGACATCACCGAAGGCACGCTGCACCTCGACGGGGAGCGGGCCAACGACCTCCCCCCGTCCGCCCGGGACATCGCGATGGTCTTCCAGAACTTCGCCCTCTACCCGAGCATGACCAACCGCGACAACATCGGCTTCCCCCTGCGCATCGAGGCGCCCGGCGAGGATCCGGGTCCACGGGTGGACACCACCGCCCGCATGCTCGGTATCGAGGACCTGCTCGACCGCTACCCGAGCCAGCTCTCCGGCGGCGAACGCCAGCGCGTCGCGATGGGCCGGGCCATCGCCCGCCACCCCTCGGCCTTCCTGATGGACGAACCGCTGTCCAACCTGGACGCCAAGCTCCGCAACCACCTGCGCGCCGAGATATCCAAGCTCACCCGGGAACTCGGCGTCACCACGGTGTACGTCACCCACGACCAGTCCGAGGCCATGTCGCTCGGCGACCGGGTCGCCGTGCTGCGGGGCGGCGTCCTGCAGCAGGTCGCGGGCCCGCGCGAGGTCTACGCCCTGCCCCGCAACGTCTTCGTCGCCGCCTTCGTCGGCACCCCGCGCATCAACCTGCTGCGCGGGCTGGTCCGCGCCCCGCTGGACGGCGCGATGAGCATCAGTCTCGGCAAGCAGTACCTGAGGCTGCCCGAACCCCTCTCCCTGGACCACCAGTTGCTCCGTGTCCAGCAGGGCAGGGAGGTCATCGTCGGGCTCCGCTCGGAGGCGGTGCGGATCGCCAAACCCTCCGCAGCCCGCCCCGGCGAGATGCCGCTCACCGGCCTCGTCGAACACCTCGAGTTCCAGGGCCACGAGGTCCTCGTCCACTTCAACACCGGCTCGCAGCCCGCCATCGTGCCCGACCTGGAGGCGGCACGCCCCGCAGGTCGCCCCGCCCGGCGCAGACGCCGCGACGGGACGGTGCTGGACCGGCTGCGCGAACGCGCCGGTGCCCTGCGGGCCGGCCCCGTGGCGCTGCTGGACCGCCCGGCCGAACCGGACCCCGCCGCCGCACCGGCCCCCGAGTCCGCCCGCATCCCCGGCGACCTCGTGGTGCGCACCACCCCCGACATCGACCTGCGGCACGGCATGCAGGTACCCCTCCTCGTCGACCTCGCCCACCTGTTCGTCTTCGACCAGAGCGGCGAGCGCATCTGCCCGGCCCCCGCGCACCTGCCGCACCTGGAGGAGTGAGGCCCCCGGCGGGCGCCGCGGCACCGGAGGCCCGGCCCCCTGGCCTCCGGTCCGCCCGGATGCCGAGGGGCCGGGCCTCCGGTCCGTCCGCATGCGTATCCGCGGGCCCCTCGCGTCGCTCCGGGGCCGCCCGCAGCGTTCTCCTCGCCTCCGGAGCCGTGCCGCCGGGGTGCCGCGTCGGGCGTCGGTGGGAGCGCGTCCGGAATCACACCAGTGAGTGATCACCTCGAGCGCCGTCACCCCGTACGGTGACCCGGTGGGAGGGCCATCCTGCTCCGGCTCACCCGGGCCGTTGCCGGGTGCCCTCGTCCGGAGCGGCCGGCGCGCGCTCGCCCCGGGAGGACCGACGGCGGTCCGACCCACCGGTCTTCCGATGCACGGATACGTCTGGCGCGCAAAAACTAACGCCGCTAGTTTATGGGGCGTAGGACGACACCTGTCCCGGGAGGAGCACGATGAAGGCACACGACGGCATCTACCTCGACGGCGCCTGGCGGCCCGCCGACGGGCAGGACGTGATCGAGGTGGTGAACCCGGCCGACGAGCAGGTGATCGCCCGGGTGCCCGCCGGCAGCGCCCTGGACGTCGACACCGCCGTGCGCGCCGCCCGCGCCGCCCTGCCGGGTTGGGCCGCGACCCCGCCCGCCGAGAGGTCCGCACGCCTGGCGGCCCTGCGGGACGCACTGGTGGCCCGCAAGGACGAGATCGCCGAGACGGTCACCGCCGAACTGGGGTCGCCGCTGAAGCTCTCCCAGACCGTCCACGCGGCGGTGCCGATCGCGGTCGCGGCCTCGTACGCGGAGCTGGCCGCCACCCACCCCTTCGAGGAGAAGGTCGGCAACTCCACCGTCCTGCACGAGCCGGTCGGCGTGGTCGGCGCCATCACCCCGTGGAACTACCCCCTCCACCAGATCGTCGCCAAGGTCGCCCCGGCTCTCGCCGCCGGCTGCACGATCGTGCTCAAGCCCGCCGAGGACACCCCGCTCACCGCGCAGCTGTTCGCCGAGGCGGTCCACCAGGCCGACCTCCCGGCCGGTGTCTTCAACCTGGTCACCGGGCTCGGGCCGGTGGCCGGGCAGGCGCTCGCCGAGCACCCGGGCGTCGACCTGGTCTCCTTCACCGGATCCACCGCGGTGGGCCGGCGGATCGGCGCCACGGCCGGCGCAGCCGTCAAGAAGGTCGCCCTGGAACTGGGCGGCAAGTCCGCGAACGTGATCCTGCCCGGCGCCGACCTGGAACGGGCGGTCAACGTGGGCGTCGCCAACGTGATGTCCAACTCCGGTCAGACCTGCAGCGCCTGGACGCGCATGCTGGTCCACCGCGACCGGTACGAGGAGGCGGTCGCCCTGGCCGCGGCAGCCGCCGCCAAGTACGGCGACCGCATCGGCCCGCTGGTCAACGCGGGGCAGCGGGAGCGGGTCCGCGGGTACATCGCGAAGGGCGTGGCCGAGGGCGCCCGCCTGGTCGCCGGCGGCGCCGAACCCCCGCGCGAACGGGGCTACTACGTCAGCCCCACCGTCTTCGCCGACGTCACGCCCGAGATGGCCATCGCCCAGGAGGAGATCTTCGGTCCGGTCCTGTCCGTGCTGCCCTACGACGACGAGGAGGACGCCCTGCGCATCGCCAACGGCACGGACTACGGCCTCGCCGGCGCCGTCTGGGCGGGCGACGAGGCCGAGGCCGTCGCCTTCGCGCGCCGCATGGAGACCGGCCAGGTCGACATCAACGGCGGCCGCTTCAACCCGCTGGCCCCCTTCGGCGGCTACAAGCAGTCGGGCGTCGGACGGGAACTGGGCGTCCACGGCCTGTCCGAGTACCTCCAGACCAAGTCCCTCCAGCTCTAGGAGCGTTGCCGCAACCATGGCTGTCCGCGCCGCCGTACTTCCCGCCATCGGTGCTCCCTTGGAGATCACCGAGATCGATCTCCCGGAGCCCGGCCCCGGCCAGGTCCGCGTCCGGCTCGCCGCCGCCGGGGTCTGCCACTCCGACCTGTCCCTGTCCAACGGCACCATGCGGGTGCCCGTTCCCGCCGTCCTCGGCCACGAGGGCGCCGGCACCGTCGTCGCCGTCGGCGAGGGCGTCACCGGCCTCGCGCCCGGCGACGGCGCCGTGCTCAACTGGGCCCCCTCCTGCGGGACCTGCCACCCGTGCTCGCTCGGCGAGGTCTGGCTGTGCGCCAACGCGCTGGCCGGCAGCGCCGCCGTCCACGCCCGTACCGCGGACGGCACCGACCTCCACCCCGGCCTCAACGTCGCCGCCTTCGCCGAGGAGACGGTGGTGCCCGCCTCCTGCGTGCTTCCGCTGCCCGAGGGCGTGCCGCTCACCGACGCGGCCCTGCTCGGCTGCGCCGTGCTCACCGGCTACGGCGCGATCCACCACGCGGCCCGGGTCCGGCCCGGCGAGACCGTCGCCGTCTTCGGCGTCGGCGGCGTGGGCCTGGCGACCCTCCAGGCCGCCCGGATCGCAGGGGCGTCCACCGTCGTCGCGGTCGACGTCTCGCCGGAGAAGGAGGCACTGGCACGGGCGGCGGGCGCCACCGACTACGTCCTCGCCTCCGAGCACACGCCCCGGGAGATCCGCGCGCTGACCGGCAAGCAGGGCGTCGACGTGGCGGTGGAGTGCGTGGGCCGCGCGGTCTCCATCCGGGCCGCCTGGGACTCCACCCGGCGCGGCGGGCGCACCACGGTGGTCGGGATCGGCGGGAAGGACCAGCAGGTCACCTTCAACGCCCTGGAGATCTTCCACTGGGGCCGCACCCTGACCGGCTGCGTCTACGGCAACTCCGACCCGGCCGCGGACCTGCCCGTGCTCGCCGAGCACGTACGGCGGGGACGGCTGGACCTCGGTGCCCTGGTGACGGAGCGGATCGGTCTGGAAGGCATCCCGGGCGCCTTCGAGAACATGCTCGCCGGCAAGGGCGGACGGGCCCTGGTCGTGTTCTGACGGCCCCGGCCGGCTCCTCGCGTTCGGCGGGCGGCCGACTCCTCCGCGCCGAAGCCGCTCCTCGGTCCGGGGCCGTGGCACCGGTGCCCGCCCCCGGGGGGGGGGGGGGGGGGGGGGGGGGGGGGGGGGGGGGGGGGGGGGGGGGGGGGGGGGGGGGGGGGGGGGGGGGGGGT